>RPQV01000424.1 GCA_003818595.1 Calditrichota bacterium | reverse complement strand
GTTCTCACCATCGCCGGCATCGCTGATATAGCCAAGACTCCCAACCTCATTGCCCAGCCGATTGACATCGCATTCAAGCATGTGCATTGGCCATCCCAAACCGCAGCCTCCTGGACGCTCGACGACGGAGAAGGGAGCGTCATCCATGATGTCTCCGGTAATGCCAATGATGGACAAGCATATAACGGAGTGGAATGGTCCGGCGGATATACCGGTAATGGCCTGATCTTTGATGGAATTGATGATTTTATCAAGATCCCCAGCTCGACCTCATTGGATATTGCCGGCAATGCAGTGAGTATTTCGCTGTGGACCAAGCTAGCCCTATTGCCGAACGAGTTGCCCGGCGCCTTTGGGCCGATCTACGATTCTGACTCGGACAATTATGTCATTTATGAGGATAAAAACAACAACGAGCTGCGATTCAAAGTCACCACGACGAGCGCGGCAGAACGCCCGGGAATTCCCGCAGTTCAGCTGAGGAAGAATGAGTGGCTGCACATTGTCGGAGTTTACGACGGCAACCACGCCAAAATATATTTAAACGGTCAACTGCAGGATTCGCATGCGTTGAGCGGCAATGTCAAGCCGGGGCAGATCGCGATCTTGGGTCAAAGTGCAGGATCCTATTTCAAGGGCTGCATCGACAATATTCAAATTTACAGCCAGGCTCTGCTCCTGGAAGAAATTCAAATGCTCTATACTGGACAAAAACAAACGACGGCCATTGCCGACAAAGTCGAGCACCCAACCGGATTTGATCTGGTTCAAAATTATCCCAATCCTTTCAATCCGACGACGACCATATCCTATTCCATTCCTGCTGCCGGAATGGTCAGGCTTAACCTCTATGATATTCTGGGACGAGAAGTGAAGAGCATCGTGAACCATCATCAACCAGCGGGATCCTACATGGTTATTATCGACGCCTCAGACCTCCCGGCAGGAATGTATTGCTATCGCCTCGCGTCAGGTCCCTTTGTCGCGGTGAAAAAATTGATACTGGCCAAGTAAGAAATAATTCAATCATTGTGAGGAGAAAAAAATGAAGATGAATCTAATGGTATCTCTTTTCTTATGGGGATTACTTTCAAGCGCAGTTATCCATTCACAGACCAACATTGCGCCACTGGGCACAGCATATACCTGGGCGCACAATCTGGAGGCGAATGCTGACTCCAATAAGGTTGCCTGTCCGGAACTGAATGATGAAGACCCTGATTCCGTTATCTGGTTGAGTCGCGGATTGACGGGAGAAGGTATTGACGACATCATCAATGCCTGGCAGGCTGCGGGCGTCGTCTGGGAATCCGCCCGAGAAATCGTCGATGTCGTTTACATTAACGGGCCCTATGATGGGACAGTATATGCCAATGGCGCCTTTTCCAAAGAAGAGTCGTTCAGACTGCAGATTTCCCGAAACGGGACAACTTGGGAAGACAGTGAAATTCCCGCAGACCCGGAATACCCTTACTTTGACTTTAATGACGCCGCCTGGGGCGCCTTGGTGACCGATCAACCGTTCAGTTTCAAAGGAGAAATCGGCATGGTGATGGGCGTCCGCGTCGCCGGGATTGTTCATAATTGGGAAGCCGGTTCATGGAATGCAAGTTGCCGACAGATAATGGCCACCAGCAACGAAGCAGTCGTCAAGAATACGGACGAGTTCCCAATCTCACAATTCGTACTCTATCAGAACTATCCCAATCCCTTTAACGGCGGGACGCTCATTCACTATAATTTAGCGCAAGCCGGGACAATGACTCTGCGCATCTTTAATCTCACCGGACAGGCCATGACAACTCTGGTGAACGGCGAACAGTCGGCCGGCCTTCACAGTGCTGCTTGGGCGGGAAGGGATGAAACAGGAGCTAAAGTTCCCGCAGGCGTCTATTTCTATCGATTGGAGGTGACAATCCAGGACAATAAAGTCTCCGCAGTAAATAAAATGACGCGGCTGCCATAGAGATCGGAGAGGGTCAGCTAGTCCAGCCAACCATCAAAATACCTAACGTGAGCCTCACAGCGGCATTTTTTATCCCACGGCTCGCTGCACTGCTTAATCAGTGAGATGCGGGACCCTACTTCCGCCAATGAGTAGGGACCCTGAGTGTTGCAGGTCGTCTCTCCACAAAAACGGTCATGGCAAATTTCCAGAGTGTAATGATGACATTTCGGGCACTCATAGAATGTCTCTGTCATTTCATCTCCCATAATGCTGCCCGAAATGGAAGCAATGACATTATCGCCTCCAGATTCCTTGAGATCCTTACCGCATCGACTGCACATCAGCATGGCTTTTCCCTTTACCATTTTTGATTATTGAATCATAATATCATTCTTCAATTCCATCCACGGATCAGACATTCTTCACTCATGCAGTCTCTACAACACATTCATGCGTCGGTGTTGAAACAAATAATTCCACATCAAAACTGCCGCTGTTCTATAACGGGGAAAGCTGAACTTTTTCACAAAGCGCAGGGAATAGTCCTTATTGGTAACAATGGCATCAGCCGCCAACGTGCCGCTCGCTATCGCCGGGTCTATGCCCTCGCCCATATCCTTGGTCGCCAACCCGGCAGCATCGCCAACGAGAAAGAGACGATCTATCTGAACCGCCTCCATATCGTTTCTGATATAATAAACCGATCCTTTCCCCTCAAATGAATGGTTTTTAACCAGAGCGCGTCGTTCTAATTCCCGGGTATAAAGCTGCCATTGCTGATTGATGGTGTCATCATGGGCCTTTAATTTACTGAGGTAGCCGCCGATGCCGATATTCAAATGTCCGCTGCTTTTGGGTACATACCATGCATACCCGGGGAGATTGTTTTCAAAAAACCACAAATGGCAATTCGCGTCCTGCACATCATAAGGGAATTCTTCTTCAATCGTGGCCACCAACTGTTCTTTAACCCGCGGTTTGATCTGCTGGAAGAAGGTACGATATACCGGACAGTGGCTGCCGCCGGCGCCGACCAGGTAACGACAACGATATTGTCCGTCAATAATATAATACTCTCCATTTCGCCTGATCTCTTTGACCTGATGAGTTCTCACCGGAACGCCGGCTCGATTCACCAGCCAATGATCAAACTCTATTCTGCGGATGGCATATTGACGGACGCGAAGGATCATCTCCCGTCCGAATAGATGGACATGGAACTGATCGAATCGCGTCAGACTGTGTGGATACTCCTCAACCCGAATCCCCAGGCGCTCAAATACGTCCGGCGTGATCCAGCCGGCGCACAATTTCGTTCGCGGGAAGGATTGTTTGTCAAGAATCAGACATTCTCGGCCATACTGCCGCAATTTCCACGCACAGGCAGCACCCGCCGGCCCTCCGCCGACAATAATGATTTCCGAATCCCAGTCATCCACTTCCGATCTCATCCTTTCAACTCTTGCCCTCACAACCTTTTGACCTTTGACCTTCAGACCTTCAGACCTTCAGACTTTAAGACCTTCAGACCTTCCAACCTCAACTCACTCGACAATCGGGCTGTTTGCGTCCGGGTTTGGTCATGACGATCTGCCATAATTGCTGCGCCCGCGCTCTAAACGCCCCGGCGCTGCTGAGCAGATAAAAGCGCCACATGCGATAAAACCGATCACCGTATTGATCTCTCAACCTTGGCCAGGCATGACTGAAATTCTGATACCAGGCCATCAATGTTCTGTCGTAATCCGGCCCAATATTGTGCCAATCTTCCATGACAAACACTCCTTCCAGGGCGCTGCCGATTTGTGCAATCGAGGGCAACATGCCGTTGGGAAAGATGTATTTATCGGTCCATTTATTTGCAAAAGTGGTGCTGGTATTTCCGCCAATGGTGTGTATGAAAGCGATGCCGTCATCTCGTAGACAACGATCGACAACATTCATATACGAACGATAGTTTTTATAGCCCACGTGTTCGAGGATGCCAATCGAAATGACGGCATCATATTTCCCCTCCACGTCACGATAATCCTGAAGACGTATATCAACCGGCAGGCCGCGATTGAGATCGCGGGCGAGTTTGACCTGTTCTTTGGAAATGTTCACCGCCACGATTTTGGCGCCGTACTTTTCCGCCGCATATTTGGCAAAACTGCCCCAGCCGCAGCCCAATTCGAGAACCGTCATGGCGGAGTTGAGATTGATTTTGCGACACACCAATTCCAGCT
>RPQV01000423.1 GCA_003818595.1 Calditrichota bacterium | reverse complement strand
TCTTGACTTCAAAGTTCGTCACCTGCTCCTGCGTGCCTCGGCCTCTGGTCGTGGCTTCATGAGCAATTTCCGAGACGCGGCCTTCGAGCACGGTATCCGGAATGGCATCGACTTCGATCTTGGTCAAATCGTTCAACTTGATGAGGACGACGTCATTTTCATCGATTTCTGCGAGTACTTCCATCCGACTGAGATCGGACACGGTCATGATGGGATCTGCCTGGAATTCTGATCCCACGGCAATTTCGCCCTCTTCTTTGTTCAGTCTGGTCACTACGCCATTCATGGGCGCCGAAATCCTCGTTTTGGCCAGGTTATCCAATGACTCGCGCAGACCGGCCTGCGCCTGCTTGAGATTGCTCTCCGCCAACAGTTTTTCCGCTTCCGCTGCGTCGAGCTCTGCCTGAGAAACAAGGTTTTGATCGAACAAACCTTTGATGCGCTGATAATCAGCCTTGGCCCGTTTCAGCGACGCCTCGGCCGACATCACGCCCGATTCGGATCGGGAAACCAGGGCTTCATACCGCTGACGATCCAATTCGACCAGCAGTTGCCCTTTTGTCACCCGATCGCCTTCCTTGACATGAAGTGAAATAATTTCAGACGAGATTCTGGCGGAAATTTGGACATCGATTTCCGGTTGTATATAACCAGAACCGGACACATTTTTGGTGATGTCGCCTTTTTTGACTTCCGTTACGGTTACATCGATGGTTTTACCATGGCTCTTTCGTAGATTCACAATCACCATCACAGCGATAATGGCTAAAACAACAATGCCAATGATAAGTTTTTTGCCTTTAGACATTTGGAACTCCAAATTAGTTAGTTACGCGAATTCAACCAGAAAGCATAGCTTCTTACAAAATCTCCGTCAAGATAAACTTCGGCAACCCACTTGCCGACAGGCGCCGCACTGGTGGTATCCAGCCAGAAATAATTAGCCAATTTGCCGGTTTTTGATTCAAAGGTGCGCAGTACTTCAATTATTTTTTCATTGGGGTCAATCCACAGAATTTTGATTTCATGGGATCCGGTTACATTCACCCAGGAAAGCCAGATGTAAACGATGTCGTCCACAAAAAAATCGTTATCGATTCCGACGGGCAAATCGTTATAGACTCCCCCGCACATAAAGCCCTCGATGATATCCGGCGAGGAAGATCCCGGTTCAATTCCGCCGCTGCCTTGTCCTTCAGTTGAGCTGCATCCCAGGATCAAGCCCATCAGCAGACAGATCAGTACAATAAAATTTCTCATATTCTGCATAACCTCATTATCTCATTGTTCGTCCAGTTCCATCACGCCTAGCGCGGCCTGCAGGTAAACTCTCGCGGTTGTGGCATCATATTCAGCGCGAATGAGTGTTTCCTTGGCCTGAACCACATCAACCTGGGCCTGCATCACTTCCAGTTCAGTGCCGGAGCCAACGCGCCGCTTTTCCTGCTGCAGACGCAAATTCTCCTCGTAGGCTGCCAGATTTTCGCGATTGATGTTGATGAGATCGGCATAGGCCTTGAGCATGAGAAAATATTCATTAATATCGGTGATGAGCAATCGTTTTTGTTCCTTGAGATTTTCAAGCTCCATCTGGTTTTGAATCATCGATCGCTGCAGCGCGGCCTTGTCAGCCAAACCGGAAAAAATATTCAGGTTAATCCCCGCCCCGATGGTCGCGGTAAAATCCTCATCCAGCTTGGGCGAATAGACTCGATCGATATCATCATTTGAACGATTATAATTAAGGCGCGCACCGATGGAAGGCGCAAACCTCGCTTTGGCAGCACCAATGGCATATTCTGACGCCTTGATCTGCTCGTTAATGGATTTCAATTTCTCATTATTTTCCATGGCGATCTGGACAGCCTGAGAGAAGTCATATTCCGGGAAAATCGGCAAAGGAGCTTCGTCCGTAATTTCGATGTATTCCTCGGCGCTTCGTCCCATGGCATTATTCAATTGTGCTTTGGCAAATTCAATGGTGTTGTTTTGGTTGATGAGCTGAGTCTTTTGATTTCCCAAATTCACACGCGCCTGATAAATTTCAGCCTGTGATTTAAGCCCGACATCCAGCATGGTCAAATTATATTGGAGATTCTCCTCCGCATGATGAGCGGCTTCAGCATAGACATCCCGCAGTCTGATGCTCTTCAGCAACTGATAGAATTTGTCACCTACGTTGGCGATGACCAGGTTTCTGGTATCGAATAGGTTGTGTTCATACGAATTGCGGAATGCTTTGGCCTGACGAATATTATTGCCGGTCAAGCCGAAATCATAGATGTTTTGATCGAGTGAAACAGAGGCGTTGTAAGAGTTACGCTCTGTTCGGGAATAAACGACTTCTTTTTCCTCAAAAATATATCCACCAGTGACCGGGTCAAGACCGACCGGATAATCCTCTTTGACAACGCGACGGCCCTGTACATACTTGCCGAAAGAAAAAGAACTATTCACTTGCGGCAGCCATGAAGAACGGGCGGAGACAACATCTTTTTCCGCTGTTTTTACCTGCAATTCAGCGGTTTTGAGAGAATAGTTCTTTTCCAGTGCAATTTGAATACAATCCTGTAGGCTCAATTTCTCCGTCGTTTGAGCCACACCAGTTCGGGCGATCAATATCAACATCAAAATCAATGTGATTAAACTCGTTTTTATCATGTTAAGCTCCCGTGTTTTCCGTAGTAATGATTAGCGACCGAATGTTGACTGCATCGCCGATGCGCCGACAAAGTAGAGCAGAAAAAGCAGGGCCGTCCATGGCCAAATCTGTTTGCTCTTTTTCCCGGTTAATGCTGAGATACCAATGGTCACGATGAAAAAGCACCAGATATTAAACAAATCAAACTGTGACAACAGTTTGTAGATGAAGCTTTCTTCATTCGACAGAAAAGCAGCCGGGCTAAAATGCACATTTATTGTTTGCTTTGATAAAATGATGGGCGCTTTGATCAACAATCCGACAACGACGACCAACCAGCTATAGGCGGTGACACTCATCGCATGAGGAAATTTTAAACTGCCGCCTGCTAAGATATTGCCGACAAAAAGCCAGACTGCGGAAACAATTAAAAACATTATAATTTGGGAGATAAATGTCGATATCCACATAAAAACACCGCCCATTTTATTCATCCCTTCAACCGCCTGGTCGATCTGTTCCTGGGTCATCCCCCGTTCCTGCATTTTTTCAATCGCAATTTCCATTTGTTGCTGCTGCAGCACCGGTTTTACCATCACCGTCCATCCGACCATGAGAATCAAATACAGCACGAATGGAAACAACCACATGGGTTTCTGCCGTTCGGCTTCAAAAGTCGTTTGCGGGGAAATAAAAACGTTCATCATTCGGCTCAAAGCATTCATAGTGTACTCCATTTTTAAAAAGAAACCAATGTTAGAGACGAAAATCAAATTGAAAAGTTTCGCCCGGAGAACGCGATTTGAGCGATTTTCTACCGAATGGTAAGTAATGTTTAATAAAACGATGTAAAGTCGGGTTATATTTCCCCGGACGATACTGTTTTAAGACAGATCGATTTGTGTAAGCGGATAGTATGCGGGAAATATGAAAGTAGATATAAAGAATTCACGCAAAGCCGCCAAGACCGCAAAGTAGTGATCGTTCATTGATTCAATTCCTCGAAGGGATCAGATCAAAAGATGTGAAGGGGGCGGGGCAAAAGCCCCGCAAGTCACTGCGAAGCGTTCCTTCCCGCTGGAGGTTTTCTATAGTTGCCGTTGAAAGAGGCAACGGGAAGGAACGCTGAAGCAATCTCCTGCGCAAGAGCAACGCCTTACTTTAAGCAGATTCTTTCTGCATTTCTCGTCCGGATCTATCAATTGCATGATGGCTGGGGATTACTGTCTTCGGCGTTCAACAAAGACCGACTATGAATTCTTAAAAATGGACGAACGCAATGACTTGTTCCCCTCGCTCCCATGCTCACAGACTCAGACTGTGTGAAAACGCCTCCTTTATCTCCGGGGCTGTATCAAAAGTCCTTTTTCCACCTCAGAAGCCACTCCCTTTGTATGCCTCTGTAAGAGACTCAACGCAGAGGCGCAGAGGCCGCAGAGGAACGCGGAGAAATCATCAGGCTGATTCTTTGCGCCTTGGAACTTTGTGCAGGATTAGTCTGCTTACCGGCTCAATTCCGGCAATTTTTGTCAATTCGACGA
>RPQV01000422.1 GCA_003818595.1 Calditrichota bacterium | reverse complement strand
CAGGACGCCATCAATGTCCGGAATAAATATGCCGGTTTGCCGGAGGAAAATATTTCCATCATGGATTCGACCGGCAAAGTGATCTGGCCTTTTTATGAATTGGAGATTGTGCCGCACACCGAGAGAACGATGGGCATCTACAAGGTTGATCCTTGGGAATTGTCCGGTTATCTTCAGGACAAGCTGGAATATGAGAATATGGTTATCAATATCGGCCTGCGTTATGATTACTTTAGCTCTGACCAGGTTTATCCGACCAATCGACGAAATCCGTCGAACCAACTCAGTTTGCCGGACAGCATGATGACCTCCTACAACACCGCTGCGGCGCAAACCCAGTTGAGTCCGCGGCTGGGCCTGGCGTATCAGCTCGGCGAAGCCGCCATTTTGCGGTTTAGTTATGGTCATTTCTTCCAGATGCCGCCGATGTATTCTCTTTATGAAAACAATATTTTCCGGGTGCCGGTCAATGATTTTGGCACCACCATGGGGAATGCTCAGCTGCATCCGCAGAAAACGGTGTCCTATGAAATCGGCATCTGGCAGGAGCTGATGAGGGGTATGGGGTTGGAGGTGGCGCTCTTTTATAAAGATATTTACGACCTGTTGAGTACCGGCATCATCTCGACCTATAATCAAATTGAGTATGGTCTTTATACCAACAAAGATTACGGCAATGCGCGGGGTTTGGAAGTCAAGTGGGATTTTAAAATGGCCGGATTCTTTTCCAATGTGAATTATACCCTGCTGTACACAAAAGGCAATGCCGACAATCCCACCCAGACCTTCACCCGCGCCGGCAGCAGCATGGATCCCATCAAGCGCTTTATCCCCATGTCATGGGATCAACGTCACACCGCCAATATCACGGTTGGATATGCGCACAAAGATTTTCGTGCGACGCTGACGGGCTATTACAACTCCGGCACTCCCTACACCTTTGCGCCGTTGCCGGAAAGTCCGCTTTCGCTGATCAACCTCTATATGAATAATGACTATATGCCGAGCGGCTTTAAAGTTGATATGACGGCCTTTTATGATATCAAACTTGTCGGTTCTTATGATGTTCGATTGACGCTGACCGTCTACAATCTGCTCGATCGTCTGAATCCCGTTTGGGTTTACAGCGACACCGGTCAGCCTTATACGACCATTGTCCGCGACGCTGAAATCGCTTCTCATCGCAGCAATTTCAATGATTATTATGACCGCGTGCATAATCCGACGGCCTACTCCGCACCCCGGCAGATCAAGCTGGGTTTGGGAATTGTTTTTTGATCTAATGGCGCCTTTGTTGGGAGAGGTAGACGTGAAAAAAAGATCCCCGCTAATTTTGCTTGCCATTCTGGCGACAAGTCTCATGGCCACGGTTTTGGGTCAGGGACGACTCTATGAAGGGCCTGAAGATCCGGCAGGAGATATCTCGGAGATTCGCGAAGGTTACATGAATGGAAACCGGGTTTTGCTCTATTTTCAGAATAACGGTCAGATTGCCGATATCTTTAAATTCGGCTATAACAATCCCAGTGACAGCAAATGGCCCAATAATTTCCTCGGCACGCGGATGATCGATGTCGGTACGCTGGTTGTCTTCAGCAAAGTGTTTGTAACCCAGGATTCCATGGCCGTCACTGATCTCGATGTCGTGGCAAACCTGCGATCTCGCGGAGAGATCGATTCGCTCATCTATGTCCAATCGGGCTGGATCTGGAATTATGACGCCAATTATGACCGAACCATTCGCTGGCAATTCAATCCGGTGAAAGGATATCTCAATCCGGCTCAGGATTATATCGCCATGAGCAACAAGCCCGATTCCTGGCCGGTTGCAGGATGGCCGTCCAGAGGATTTGAGAAAAAATGGCCGGGAGAATGGAACGGCCGCTTTGGTCGAGGCATCACCTATGCCGACCTCGAAAGTTATTTTGTCTTCAATGATGCCCAGGATTTGGAAAAAATCGTCCAACGCAATGATCCGGAAGAAAAACTGATCACTACGGGACCTCGCTATCATCCCCGAGCCGGTGTATTGATCGGCGATATTGATCCTGATGTCACGGTGCAAAAGGGCTATCCTTGGGGAGGACTGGGGCTGCGGGTGGCTACCCGAGGCTTTCAGTGGAACAACCCCGAGGCCAAAGATATTATTTTTTGGGAGTTCGATATCACCAATATTTCGGATAATGATCTTCCGGTATGTGGTTTTGGTTATGATATTGATATGGCTCTGGGTGACGAGCATATGCCGGATGACGACATCGGCTATTTTAATAAAAGTCTGGATATGGTTTATGTCTGGGATTATGATGGGATCGGCGTCGGCGGGCTGAGGCCGGGCGTGTTTGCCACCGCCTATCTGGAAAGCCCCGGTCTGGCTTATGATCTGATCGATAATGATGATGACGGTCTGGTTGATGAAAAGCGCGACAATCAACCAGGCGCCCTTGTCGATCCCTACCATCATATTGTGGATCTGGACAAGTTTCTTGATTTTTACCATGTGGACGAGGCGGAACTGCGCGAGCATTATGAGGGTGATGAAGATCAGGACTGGCAGGATGGTTTTGATGCCAATAATAACGGCAGCTATGCCCGCAAGACCAGCGACGGCTATTGGGAAGTCGAGCCCGGCGAGCATCCGGGGGACGATGTGGGATTGGACGGCGTCGGCCCGATGGATATCAACTATGACGGTCCCGACACCGGAGAGTGCAATCACCGGCCTGATTTCCTCGAAGGTTTGGGGTGCGAACCCAACTTTGCCATCACGGACATCTCGGAATCCGATATGCTGGGATTGACGACGTTCCGCCTGATGTCTGACATCACCCGTTCCAATAACAATTGGTTTCATGCCGACGACGAGACCTGTTTTGATTTTCTCAACGCCCATGTTTTCGAGGAATTCACCGGCGTCGAACCCACGCGGCTGGGATTTGCCGCCACCTCTTCCGTTTTTCCGCTCTACAAGGGACGCACGGAAAGGGTCTCGGTCGCCCTGCTGCACGCCTACGAAAGCCTGCAGGAAATCTCGGCTGTCGGCCATCCGGCAAGAAATCTGTTCGTCCTGAAAAAGACCACTCAGCTCATTTATGAGGCTGATTATCGATTCGCGCAGCCGCCGCAGATGCCGACCTTGACCGCGTCCGCCGGCGATGGCCGGGTGATCCTCACCTGGGATGATGTGGCCGACAAGCTGACGCGCGAACCTTTTCTGGATAATATCAACGATTTTGAAGGCTATAAACTCTATCGTTCAACGGATAAATATTTTCAGGATGCCGAAGTCATTACTGATAATCAGGGCGCCAAAGCCTCCAAAAAGCCCATATACCAATGCGATTTAATCGATCAGATCATGGGGAACGCCGATTACGGCGAGGTCGGCGGCGTCGAGTATTACCTGGGTGATGATACCGGCATCACGCACAAATTTGTCGACAGCCAGGTGGAGAACGGCCGCACCTATTATTATGCGCTTGTCGCCTATGATTTCGGGGCGCCGGACATCGGCGACGGGCTGTCGCCGACTGAAAACAATATTACGCTCGAATTGGACGAGTCGGAAAGCATCATTCGTATGGGACAGAATGTGGCTGTCGTCACTCCGCGCGCGAGAGCGGCCGGTTATCAGGATCCGACGCTGGCACTGATGGATACTTTGACGTTCGGCAATGCCAAAATCTCACCGCTGATTTACGATCAAAGTCAGATCAAGCCGAATCATCGTTATAAAATTAAATTTGATGTCGATACGCTGGGACATTTGATCAAGGATACCCGCTATCGCCATCCCCTGGACCTGGTGACCGTCAATAATGGACTGAAGGTCTGGGATGTCACCGAGGGCAACAAACTCGTTTATCAGGAGGATATCCATCATTTCCCCGAAGACAATATCGTGGAACGAGATGATCAGACGACCATGCTCCTCGAGAGTCGCAATGTCGCCATCAAGACCTTTTACTATCAGCCGAAAAAGATCGTGACTGATGCTTTTGATGGCGTCGTCCTGGAAATCACCGGCGCCAACGCCTACCTGCCGGAGCATCACACTCTACGAATTCCAGAGTCCGGCATCAATGCTGAAAACAGCGGTTGGCTCATCGGTGTGGCCCCGATCACTGTCGGCGCTAGTAAATTCGAATACTATGCTTTCCCCTATACCTATGACATCATTTTTACCGAT
>RPQV01000421.1 GCA_003818595.1 Calditrichota bacterium | reverse complement strand
TTTTATTAGTTCTGTTTTTGAGCTGCACTGAGTCGACTGATAATGCCATCACCGGTTCGGGCACACTCGAAGCGCGTGAAGTGCTGGTCAGTGCTAAACAAAACGGACAGATACTTCAGCTCCTGGTGAACGAAGGAGATGCGGTGACCACCGGTCAATTGATTGCCCAATTGGATATGGAAAAATATTCGATTCAACGCCGACAGACGACTGCCGGGTTGGATGAGTTGCGTCTCAACATGGAGAATGCCCAACGGGCTGCGGCCTCTGCGCATGATCTGCTGCAAAATACGGAAAAAAAATATCTTCGCACCCAGGCACTTCTGGCAGAAGGCAGCGTAACCCAACAACAATTTGACGACATTGAAACCGCTTTTAAAACGGCTCAAAATCAATATGACAGCGCTGAAACTACGGTACACAGCTTGAGAGCCAAAGGCCAACAGGTGCAGGCGCAAATCGACCTTCTCGACAGTCAAATCGCCGACGGCCAAATCACATCCCCGCTTTCCGGTACTGTTCTCGAAACCTTTGCTGAACAGGGCGAAATGGCGCGCATCGGCAGTCCGATCGTCAATATTGCAGATATAGAAAGAATGTGGATCAAAATATACCTCAAAGATGCGCATTTGGGACAGATTCGATTGGGGGATCAGGCCCAATTGTCGATCAGTTCTTTTCCAAACCAGCCTTTTATCGGCAAGCTCACGTGGATTTCATCGCAGGCGGAATTCACACCTAAAAACATCCAGACCAAGGAAGCCCGCGCTGATTTGGTGTACGCAGTTAAAATCGAGGTGCATAATCCTGACGGCCGACTTAAAATCGGCATGCCCGCCGATGTCCAACTCTCACCGTTTTAAACCTGAAATCGGAAACATTCGAGGTCAACGTGTCGAATGAGATTGTCATCAGTGATCTGGTGAAAAAATTCGGCGACAACTCCGCTGTCGACCACCTTTCCCTGCACGTCAACAGCGGTGAGCTTTACGGCCTGATCGGTCCCGATGGCGCGGGAAAAACCACTACCCTGCGCCTGCTCTGCGGCCTGCTCGTCCCGGACCAGGGCTCCTGCCGCATCGCGGGATATGACGTCAAGAACGACATTCGTCAGGTGCGCAGCATGATCGGCTATATGCCGCAGCGCTTTTCGCTCTACCCTGACCTCACTGTCGCCGAAAACTTGCGCTTTTTTGCTGATTTGTTCAATGTTCCCAAAGGAGAGCGGGAAAAACGGCTGCAACGACTCGCCCAATTCAGCCGTCTGGATCCCTTCATGAACCGCCGGGCTTCACAGCTTTCGGGAGGAATGAAACAGAAATTGGCGCTCTCCTGTACGCTCATTCACACGCCTCGAGTTCTCCTTCTTGACGAACCCACCACCGGCGTGGATCCGCTTTCCCGGCAGGAGTTTTGGCAAATCTTGAAGGATCTGCAGTCCCAGGGCGTCACTTTGCTGGTGACGACACCCTATATGGATGAAGCGGCCAAATGCGACCATATCGCGTTGATCCATTGCGGCAAAATGTTGGTTCAAAAACCGTCAAAAGATATCTCTTCCCTATTTCCGCGTCAAATGTTTGAGGTCTACACACAAGACCCCGTGCGCAGCGCCCATTTCATGCGCAAGCATCAAGAATTCGCGTCGGTGCAGATTTTTGGTGATCGTCTGCACGTCAGCAGCGACATTTCCATTGAGCCATTTGAATCCGCCGCCCGCGAAGTATTGAGCCAGGAAGGGATTCCAGTCCACTCGATCAAAAAAATAACTCCCAGCATTGAAGATATTTTTGTGGAATTGCTGAGGTAGCGCGAGCATGAGTATCACCGTTCAAGTCGAAAACCTGACGCGAAAATTCGGCCGTTTTACCGCAGTCGATGACATCTCCTTTTCCGTCAGCAAAGGAGAAATTTTTGGATTTTTAGGGGCAAACGGCGCCGGCAAAACCACGACCATCCGCATGTTGTGCGGCCTGTTAATGCCGACAAGCGGCAAGGCCATGATCGCCGGGCATGATATTTATACGCACAGCTTTGAGATCAAGCAGGCGATTGGTTATATGTCGCAAAAGTTTTCCCTCTATGAGGAGATGACGGTATACGAAAACCTGGAGTTTTATTGCGGAATTTACGGCAAGGGTGACAAAGAGACCAAAAGCGCCTGCCGCGAGGTCGCCGCGGAAATGGGACTCCTGGATATTAAAAACAAGATCACTCGGGAAATACCCGCCGGACTGAAACAACGATTGGCCTTGAGCTGCGCTGTGGCTCATAAACCGCAAATACTGTTTCTGGACGAACCAACCGGGGGTGTGGATCCCATTTCGCGTCGCGATTTTTGGGAACTGATTTATGCCATTGCACACCAGGGCGCCACGGTTTTTGTCACCACCCATTATATGGATGAAGCCGAATACTGCAATCGGCTCTCCATCATGCATAACGGCCGCATTGTGGCGGAAGGTTCTCCTCTGGAGCTGAAGAATCGCTATCAAAAACAAAACATAGAACAGGTATTTATCCATCTGGTCAGGCGCGAATCGGAGATGAACTCATGAGCAAACGCATACGAGCGTTGATGCAGAAGGAGTTCATCCACATCATTCGCGATCCCCGGAGCTTGGCCATTATCTTCCTGCTGCCGATTTTGATGGTTCTGCTTTATGGATATGCCATCAACTTTGACATCCGCGATATAAAAATCGCTGTTTTGGATCAGGATCAATCATCCACATCACGCAGCCTGGCTGAATACCTGACCAGTTCAGGTTATTTTCTCGTCTCCAGCAATATCATGGATCGCGATGAAATTGAGGATCTGTTTTTAGATCGTCGCGTCCAGGCGGTTTTGATCATTCCGCCTGGTTTTTCGAAACAGAATCAGCGGGATTCAGCCGATGGCGTGCAGATTATCATAGATGGTTCGAACGCAAATACCGCCACCGTGGCAATCAATTATCTTCGCCTAGCCCTGCTTCAGTATTCGACCAGTCAAAATTTAAATGCCGCCGGAATTTCCATTCCCTTTCAAATCGAGCCTCGAATTTGGTACAATCCGGATCTGAAAAGCACCCATTTCATCGTCCCCGGGCTTATTTCCATCATTTTAATGATGGTTTGCGCCATGCTCACCTCGGTCACGATTGCCAGAGAGCGCGAAACAGGAACCATGGAGCAAATCTTCATCTCCCCCATCCGGCCGATCGAAATCATCGTCGGCAAACTTTTTCCGTATGTGGGTATCGCTCTCCTCGATGCTGCCGGAGTGTTGTTGTTTTCGTATCTGATTTTCAACGTTCCCTTCCGAGGCAGCATCCTGCTCTTCTTCGCTTTGACCGTCGTCTTCATTTATGCATCCCTGAGTATTGGATTGCTCATTTCAACCAAAGCCAAAACCCAACAGGTGGCCATGTTGATGTCCATGGTCGCGACCATACTCCCCTCGATTCTCCTGTCGGGCTTTATCTATGCCATCGCTTCGATCCCGCGGGTATTACAGCTCATTTCCTATATTGTCCCGGCAAAATATTTCCTCATCATCGACCGAGGCATCATCCTCAAAGGGATCGGCTTTTCGTTATTGGTTGAGCCCACCCTTTTTCTCTTTATATTTGGATCATTACTATTGCTGATCAGCCTCAAAAATTTTAAAACCCGTTTGGAAGGCTAACATTGAGCAAGATCAAATATCTCATCATCAAAGAGTTTCGTCAAATTCGGCGTGACCGTGCCATGCGCGGCATTCTGATCGGCATGCCGATATTGCAGTTGTTGTTGCTGGGATATGTCGTCTCTTCGGATGTTCGGAACATACGAACAGTCCTTTGTGATCTTGACCAGACGTCGCTCAGCCGGTCGTTGTGTGATAAAATCGTTCATTCCCCCTATTTTAATGTAGCCTCGATCGAACCGACCACAGCGAACACCGATAAATTATTGGACAGCGGCAAGGCGTCAGTGGTGGTGATCTTCCCGGAGGATTTCTCGCGCCGCATCAAACGTGGTGAAAAAGCGCAAATTCAGATTCTGATGGATGGGCAGGACGTGAATACTGCAACCATTGCGCTGGGATACTTGAACGGCATCTTTGAACATTTCGCGGTTCTCGAAATTCTATCGAAAAGAATCGCCGGCAATGCGGAGGCCTTGCCGAAGATTATCGAACCCAATTTTCGCATATGGTATAACGAAGAAT
>RPQV01000420.1 GCA_003818595.1 Calditrichota bacterium | reverse complement strand
GGTTGGTGGTGCCGGTTTTTCCTCCCGCCGGGTGGTAGAATTTGTAAACCGATCGCGACATGGCGCCGGTGCCTCTGCTCGCGGATGTCTGCAGCATGCTCGCCATGATGTAAGCCGTCTCTTCACGCAGCACCCCATGACTTTTCGGCGACGCCTGTTCGATGATGTTGCCGTATCGGTCTTCAATCCTTTCGATGGCGAACGGTTCTACGAGGACGCCTTTGTTGGCGAATACGCTGAATGCGGAGACCATCTCGATCGGTTTAATGCCGTTTGCGCCGAGCGCCAGGGCATCGACGGGTTCGAGTGGTGCGGTGATCCCGAGATTGTGCGCATACTGAACAACGGTCTTGGGCGGCACATCGTCCTTGATGAGGCGCACGGACACCAGGTTGAGAGAACGGCGCAAGGCTTCGCGGAGCGTCGTCTCTCCTCCAACCGTCCCGTCGAAATTGACCGGGGTCCAGCGGTTCCCTTGGCCATCGACGTTTTCCACAGTCACGGGTTGATTGAGTTTGGTGTAAAACGGCATCATTCCGTTATCGACAGCAGCCGTGTAAAGCACCGGTTTGAAACTCGAACCCGGTTGACGCAATGCCTGAGTGACGCGGTTGAATTCGCTCTCTTCATAATTGCGGCCGCCGACCATCGCCAATATTCGGCCATTGCGCGGATCGATGGCAACAAATGCGACCTGGACGCGACAATGCTCATTGATGAGAGAATCGACGAATGCTTTATTCTGCATGATCTGGTCGAGCGACTTTTCCTTGAGTAGACTTGACGGGCAGATGTATCTGAAATTCGCCGGTCGACGAAAGTCACGATTGACGCGCGCCTGTAGTCGGGGCAGTTGCGCCCTGATGGCGCGGTTGGCCATGACTTGAGCACGTGTGTCCAAGGTGGTATAAATACGCAGACCTGATTCGTACATCTCATAACCGTATTTGGTGTAGAGAATGCGGCGGACGTGCTCGTTAAAATAGGAAGCGTCATCAATCGGCGTCTCTGCAAATCGTTCTTTGAGCTTGATTTCTTCGACCACCGCTTTACTGTACTCTTCTATGGTGATGAGTTTTTCGTCCAGCATTCGCTTGAGCACCAAATTACGACGCTGTTTGGTGCGGTCATAGTTGAGATACGGATTGTAAACTCCCGGCAATTGGACAGCGCCGGCCAGCATGGCGCATTCGGCTAATGTCAGCTGTTTGACGGATTTATTGAAAAAGTATCGCGACGCCGATTCGATTCCATAGGTGGCATACCCAAACTGCATTTGATTCATATACATTTCGAGAATCTCTTCTTTGGTATATGCACGCTCCAGCTGAACGGCCGTGATGATCTCTTTGGCTTTACGTTTTATTGATTTTTCCGGCGTGAGATACAATCGTCGGGCGAGCTGCTGGGTGAGCGTACTGGCGCCCTGGCTTTTATTTTGCGTGGTGACATATTTCACTGTGACGAGGAAAAATCGCAAGGGCGCCATACCCCAGTGACTGTAATAATCATTGTCCTCAATGGCCAGGACGGCATCAATCATGGTTTGCGGAATATCCTGCAGAGGGGTGAAAAACCGTCGTTGGGTGAAGAATTCGTCGATGAGCTTGCCGTCTGCTGAATACACTTTGGTCGCCAGCTCAGGGGTATAGTTTTCCAACTGACTGAAAGTCGGAAGATCGCGGCTGAAATACCAAATCATGAGCACGCCTAACGCCACCAGCCCCGATAGAAAGAGGCCGAACCATCGGAAAATGATTAAAGGTCGTTCCGGATCATGGCGCAATTTTTTGATGCCCAGAACTTTTGCCGTAATCGAATTTTTAAATGTCATATTTTCCCATACAAACAAACCGTGCGGAAATTACTCTGTCTTTAGTATCATCGACGGGATGATTTGACAGCATTGAAATTTAAGAAAATATTCGCTATTTAGCAATTTTGTTTATTCACCTTTGTCAATGAAATGCCTTTATCAGCCGAGCTGATACGATTTCAGCAAAGCAGAGAAAACGCTAATCTCTTTTTTTTCAAATGTTTTCAAGCCTTGACTCTTTGACTGTTTTTATTTATATTTTATACTTGTAAAATTGAATTGGTGACTTATGATTGATGATTTAAAAATCCAAATAAAGGCTCTGAAAGAGCGCATAGCGGCATTGCGGAGGTTGCTTTGACATCCCGGAGAAGGAGAAGGAAATCGCCGAAATGGAAGCCGCATCTCAGCAGGCTGGATTTTGGAACGATAATGAAAATGCGCAGAATGTCATGCGCGAAATCGCTGCGCGAAAAGTGTGGGTGAATGCCTGGGATAAATTGAACCGGCAATGTTTGGAGAATGAAGAGCTCCTGCTGTTGGCAGAGGATGAGAATGATGATTCTCTCCTCGAAAGCATCGAGTCTGAATTGACGATCCTGGAAAGCGAAACCAGTTCGCTCGAATTTCGGAAAATGCTCGGCAGTCCGGAGGATGCTAAAAATGCCATCCTCACCATTCATCCCGGCGCCGGCGGAACCGAGTCGCAGGACTGGGCGCAGATGTTGTTGCGCATGTACCAGCGCTGGATCGAGCGCCAGGGGTTCAATGGTGAAATCCTCGATTTTCAGGTTGGTGATGAAGCGGGAATCAAGAGCGTTTCCATCGAGGTCAAGGGCGATTACGCTTATGGCTATCTCAAAGCCGAGGCGGGTGTGCATCGGCTGGTGCGGATTTCACCCTTTGATTCCAATAGTCGGCGACACACGTCGTTCGCCTCTGTTTTTGTTTACCCGGAAATCGATAATGCGATCGATGTCGATGTCGAGGAGAAGGATCTGCGGGTCGATACGTTTCGCGCCAGTGGCGCCGGCGGCCAGCACGTCAATAAAACCAGTTCTGCCGTGCGCATCACCCATATTCCCACCGGAATCGTGGTCCAGTGCCAGAACGAACGCTCGCAACATCGCAATAAAGAATCCGCGATGAAAATTCTGTTTTCCAAACTGTATCAGATGAAACTCGAAGAGGAAGAGGCCAAACGCTCCAAATTGGAAAATACCAAAAAAGACATTGCCTGGGGCAGTCAGATTCGTTCTTATGTGTTTCATCCCTATAATCTGGTCAAAGACCATCGTACAGGACATGAGACCGGCAATATTCAGGCGGTGATGGATGGAGAATTGGGCGATTTTATTCAAGCCTATCTGCTCCAGGCTCAGCATGAATAGCCATCAAATTCATGAGCAGCACGGTCTTGTTTCGATGATCAGCCGGTTTAACGGCGCTTGAATCTAATGGAGTAAACCATCCGATGAGTGATGAACAATTTCTGGAATTAAATGAAGTGATGAAAATGCGTCGGGAAAAGCTGACGCAGATTATCGACCGAAAGGTCAATCCGTTTACCTATGAGTTCGCCAAAAGTCATAATGCTGTTGAAATTCTGCAGCGGTTTGAAGAATTCGAAAATAAAAGTGTCGCCGTCGCCGGACGGCTGATGTCGATTCGTCGAATGGGCAAGGCCTCCTTTTCCCATCTTCTTGACGCCACCGAACGGATACAAATTTATGTTCGCGGCGACCAGGTTGGCGAGTCCTCTTATGATTTGTTCAAGCTGTTGGACATCGGCGATATCATCGGTGTAACCGGCGAGGTGATGAAGACTCATACCGGCGAAATCACCATTGTGGCAAAGCACCTGGAATTGTTGACCAAGAACCTGCGCCCGTTGCCGGTGGTGAAGGAGAAAGAGCAGGATGGCGTCAAGGTTACCTATGACGCATTTGCCGATACCGAGGCTCGCTACCGTCAGCGCTATGTTGATTTGATCGTCAACCGCCCGGTGATGGATGTTTTCATGAAACGATCCAAAATCATCTCCGCGATGCGCGAGTATCTGGACCGTCGCGGCTATTTGGAAGTGGAGACGCCGGTGCTGCAGCCCATCTACGGCGGCGCGACAGCTCGGCCGTTCACTACGCATCATAATGCTTTGGATATGAAATTATTCATGCGTATTGCGGATGAGCTTTATCTCAAGCGACTAATCGTCGGCGGTTTTGACGGCGTTTATGAGATAAGCAAGGATTTTCGCAACGAGGGAATCGATCGCACCCACAATCCGGAATTCACCATGATGGAACTTTATGTGGCGTATCAGGATTACCATTTTATGATGGACCTGGTGGAAGATATGGTGAATTTTATTGCGGTCAAGGTGCTGGGAACGGCTGAAAT
>RPQV01000419.1 GCA_003818595.1 Calditrichota bacterium | reverse complement strand
GGAAAGCTGATCAAAATGACCCTGCTCGATGGCAGAGAGATATTTAAATTTATTTTTCACCCGCTCATCGTTCAATGTTTCAGCAACCGCGGCGTAAAAATCCTGAGCGCCCTTTTCACGACTAATCGCCACCTGCAGCGCTTCCAAAGGCGTCAGTTCCTTTTCCGCGGCATCGACCAGCTCCCCGGCAAGGGCGCGGGCAAACGTTTCATTGAATGCATCCAGGTCGCCGGGATGACGTGAACTGATCAACTGACCATCCACACAAACCGCCTGATCGACAAACTTGCCGCCGACGTTTTTGACATCATCGCGAATGCCGATGTAGGAGGTCAATGTCACACCATTCAAAACTCCGGCTGAAATTAATACCTGCGGACCGTGGCAGATAACTCCGAACGGGCGCCCTGTCCGCCAAAAATCCCGAACAAACTGCAACGCAGTTTCATCGACGCGGATGCGTTCAGGCGCACCCCCTCCCGGAATAATGATCCCATCATAATCTTCCGCCCGACTCTTTCCGATTTCTCGATCCGGAATGAGGGTCAGCCGACCATATTTGCCGGTCAATTCGGAAGAATCAAGACCGATGATATCCACCGCTGCACCTCGCTGCCGCAGATAATCGCGCGGAACGGGAACCTCCTCGTCATGGAACTGCGGGCCTACCAGAATCGCTACTTTTTTTCCTTTGAGCATGAAAGAACCTTGTATTTTAATACGTTACAATTTTAATGCTTTTTCGAGCGATGCCAACTTGTCCCGAAGCTCCGCCGCCCGCTCATAATTCTCCTTGTCCACCGCTTCCTGAAGCTCCAAGTTCAGTCGTTCTTTTTCGGTCATCGGCTTTTGCGACGCAATCTCCGTATGCCAATATTGAAGAAATTCCAATTCGGGATGATCCGGAGCAGTATGTTCGCTCCATTTTTCATTAAATTGTTCAATCAGGTGAATGCCTTCACTGATGATCTCCAAGGCAGTTTCAAATTGTTCCCCCTGCAAAAGAGCCAGCGCTTGAGCCCGAACATTCATCATGATCACGTAAGGTCGATGCTGTTGAAACTGCCAAACGACCTCGTCATTATCCGAGTATTTTTCAACAAAATCAAAAACCTTCAAGTTTCGCTGAGTATCGCGTAAAACGCGGTTAAAATCCTGCAGCTTCATCAGCGCCAGATAGCGATGATAATATTGCACGGCCTCCTGCTGAAGCTTAAAACAATCGGACGCTGAAAGCTTAAAGGGTGATCGTTCGGGATTTTTCAATGTCTGCTGGGCGCGGTTTTCGAAATAATCAAGATAAGACTCGCTGTTCCGCGGCCTTTTTCCATCCGGACGACCATCGATCTCCATCTGCAACAGACCCAAGTCCAATCTCATCTGGATCTTTTGCCGACCATCATTTCCTTCGATGAACCTGACATTGAGGTCCTGGTCATTGAACGGCCAATTTTTCAGAATTTGGCTGATATCTTCCGCCATAGCGAGTCATTCACTTTTGCTCGAAATACTGAACTGCACTACGAAAAATGGCGACTCCATCCCCCTCGGAGGCCAAACCACGCCGCGTCCATTGAGGATGATTGGTCGGATCCACATGTCTTTCCGGATGCGGCATCAGTCCCATCACCCTTCCCGTCGGATCGCAAATGCCTGCAATATCCAGCGTTGAACCATTTGGATTGTCAGGATATACAGCCGCACCTCCGGTCGGGCTCACGTACTGAAATACAATTTGCTTGTTCTTATGTAACTCTGCAAGGATCTCCGAGTTCCTCAATACAAATTTTCCCTCAGCATGAGCTACAGGAAAATATACCTGCGACTTGCTCCCGCGCGTAAAAACAGATGGACTCTCGTTGACGCGCAAGGAAACCCAACGATCCTCGAATTTTCCGGAATCGTTGAATGTGAGAGTGACCGAAGGTTCTGCCTCAAGATCCACTTTCGGCAACAAACCTGCCTTAACCAACACCTGAAAACCATTGCAAATTCCAATGATCAACTTGTCCTGCATATAGAATTGATGCAGCATATCCGCCAATTTGAATTTCAGCTGATTGGCCAGCACCTTGCCGGCGGAAATATCATCTCCATAGGTAAAGCCGCCGGGAATGGCCAGTATCTGATATGAGGAGAGCGATACAGATCCCTCCAATAATCGATTAATATGCACCAAATCAGCTTGCGCACCGACCAGATCAAAAGCGAATTTGGTCTCCTGATCGCAATTCGAACCGGCAGCCCGCAGCACCAAAACCTTAATCATCCGATTACCACCTCAACGTTTTTTGCCAAGATTCTTTTAAAGCCAAGATGTTTTCTTGTACAAGGAGTTCATCATTGATTCCATGAATGATCAGTTGATCATCACCATTGACAGTCCCAAGGACAGCAAAAGCCGTCTGCGGCAGAGACTTTTCGAACGCTTCCCGGTTTTTCGGCTCGACTTCGACAATAAAACGACTGTTGGATTCAGAAAAAAGCAGAATGTCGCTGCGTTTAACATCCGCGGCTCTCGGCGCCGAAGAGAGATGAATTTCCGCTCCAAAGCCGCCGGCAAAGGACATTTCTGCCACTGCCGCTCCAATACCGCCCTCTGAACAGTCGTGACAGGATCGCACCAGCCCGTGCGCTATCGCCGCCGCCAGTTTACGGAAAATATCAGCTGCAGTTTCAGCATTCACCCGCGGAACATGCGCACTGCGATGGCCGAGCAACTCATAATAGTGCGAACCACCCATCTCGTTTTGGGTCACCCCGACAACATAAATTAAATTGCCGGTGCGCTTAAAATCCATACTGACCGCGCAGCGCACATCATCCATTATCGCGATGGCAGATATCAACAGCGTCGGCGGGATGGCAATGCTTTGCCCTTCCTCGGTAAGATACTCGTTATTCAAACTGTCTTTTCCGGAGATAAAGGGGGTTTCAAACACCTTTGCCATATCATAGCAGGCTTGAGCGGCACGCATCAGCTCTCCGAAACGATCCGGTTTATCGAGATTGCCCCAGCAAAAATTATCCAACAACGCGGTTCGCTCAATTCTGCCGCCGACGGCGACAATATTTCTCAACGCCTCGTCGATCGCCGAGGCGGCCATCCAATAGGGATCAATGAGTCCATACTTGGGATTCAGACCATTGGCGAGCACCACGGCCCGATGGGAGTCCAATCGCGGCCGCGTGATGCAGGCATCGCCCGGCCCATCATTGGAGACACCCACCAGAGGTTTTAAACTGCTTCCCGCCTGCACTTCATGGTCATACTGGCGGATCACCCACTCTTTACTGCACACATTCGGCGCAGCAAGAATTCGGTGCAGGATCGCGGTCAAATCGTCCGGTTGAATAAAAACTGATTCCTGAATGTCAGGCGCCCGCCAAACTGCTTTGCGTCTGATGCGGGGCAAACCCTCGTGCAGAAATTCCATATCCAATTCACCGACGATGGTTTGATGATATTTCAATCGGATTTTTCCGTCATCCGTCGTTTTGCCTATCACTGTAGCCTCGACGTCCTCGTCTGCAAAGAGCTTGAGCGCCTGATCGAGCTTTTGCGGCGGCACAAAAATCACCATCCGTTCCTGAGCCTCGGAGATCCAGATTTCCATATAGGTCAGGCCATGATATTTGAGCGGCGGTTTTTCGAGATCGACTTCAGCTCCCGTTGTTTTCGCCAATTCGCCGATGGCCGATGAAAGGCCGCCTGCGCCGCAGTCGGTGATCGCTCGATAAAGTCCGAGATCGCGCGCCTGCATAAGCGTGTCAACCAGTTTTTTCTCGACAATGGGATTGCCGATCTGCACCGCACCACTCCAGGTTGCCTCGCTCTCGGCATGCAGCTCTCCTGAAGAAGCCGTGGCGCCATGAATTCCGTCTCTGCCTGTGCGGCCGCCCACCACCACAATATAATCGCCCGACACAACCGTTTTTTCAATCATGCTGTTGGGCATGATTCCCACATTGCCGCAAAAAACCAGCGGATTGCCCAAATAGCGTTCATCGAAATAAATCGCACCATTCGAAGTGGGGATGCCCATTCGATTGCCATAATCGCGCACTCCGGCGACGACTCCCTGCATCACCCGCTTCGGATGCAAAATACCCCGCGGCAGATCTTTATGGGCAATGTCCGTTGGACCGAAACAAAAAATGTCGGTGTTGATGATCGGTTTTGCGCCCAAGCCTGTTCCCAGCGGATCGCGGATGACGCCGCCGATGCCGGT
>RPQV01000418.1 GCA_003818595.1 Calditrichota bacterium | reverse complement strand
GGATGCTGCATCGGCAGAAAGGATAAAATAAGGATGAAAATATTGATCATCGGCGGCACCGGCAATATCAGTACGCCGATTACAAAATGGCTCCAGGATGAGCACGAACTGACCCTTTTTAATCACGACACAAGCAGGCCCGATTGGCTGAATTCCGGCGTGCAGGTCATCACCGGCGACCGGAAGAACTATCAGGATTTTGAAAAAAAGCTCTCGTCAGCGGGTCGATTTGACTGCGTGATTGATATGATCGCCTTTGAGCCCGAAGATGCTCAAGCTGATGTCACTGTTTTTGCCAATAAAACCGAGCAGTTCATCTTTTGCAGTACAGTGGATGTTTACCCCAAGGATGCAAAGCGTTATCCGGTCAGTGAAGAGGATGAAATCGGCGCTTCGGCGACCTTTCCATATGCTTATAAAAAGGTGCAGTGCGAACGAACATTGTGGGCGGCGCATGATCGGGGTGATTTCAAACTGACGGTGATCCGCCCGTCGTTCACCTACAATGAAACGTGGAGTCCCGGGATTCATTCGTTCGGCGGTGCAAGTTATCATCTGGATCGACTCATAAAAGGCAAACCGGTGATTCTGCACGGAGACGGCCTCGGCATTTGGGTGGCCACCTATCGGGACGACACGGCTCGGGCGTTTGTCGGCGCGGTCGGTAATAAGCAGTCATATGGTCAAGCTTATAATGTCACCGGCGATGAGTGGATGACGCATAACCACATCTGGCGCACCATTGCGGGAGTGCTGGGCGCTCCTGAACCGCAATTTATCTGTATTCCCACAGAGGTGTTGGGGAAAATCGCTCCGCGCGAGGCGGAATGGTGTGTGGAAAACTTTCGCTACAACAACATTTTCACCAACGACAAAGCAAAAAGAGACCTGGGCTATCGCTACACGGTATCCTTTGAACAGGGTGCAGCCAAGTGCATACGTTACCTGACCGAACACAAGCTGATCGAGGACAGCGCCCATTATCCATTTTATGATCGCATCGTTGACCAATGGAAAAAATGTGAACAGATCTTAATCAATGACCATGAGCAGGCGATATGATGAAAGAGCGCAGGCAAGACACCCGGCTGATGTTGTCCACGCTGTTTTTTATCTATTTTTTCAGCGGTTTAGCACAATGTTTCGAAACGGTCTTTATTCCGGAGTTCAAAGCGATCTTTCATCTCGACTATCAGCACGCGATGTATGTCAATACCGGCAAGAATGTCGCCTTGGTTTTTTCCGTCATTATCGGTTTTCTCACCCGACGCTTGGGCTTTAAGAATTGCCTGACAATTGCCATGGTCTTATATGCTGTCGGCGCGGCGCTGATCGTCCCCGGCATTGACCACGTCTCGTTTGGACTGGTGATCGCGGCGTTTTCAATCGTAGGACTCGGTTTCAGTTTTCAACTGGTAGCCGGAAATCCGATGCTCAACCAGCTTGGAAATCCGGCAACCGCATCCAGTCGACTCAATCTCGGCAATGCCCTCGGCGCCGTCGCCTGGATCGTGTCTCCATTACTGATCACCGTGCTCATTCCCGCGCATGTCTCCGATGCCGCGGATAAAATCCCCTATATGAGAATCATGTTTCTCGTCATCGCGGCGGTATTGGGGATTATCGCTGTCGTGACGGTCATCATTCCCGATGTCAAGGTGATAGGGGAACAAAAAAGTTCGGTTGACGTCATTGATGCCAAACGAGCTGTGTGGCTGAATCCGAAAGTACTATGGGGATTTGTCACGATCTTTATGGTTTTGGGAGTCGAGGCGGGAACCTTCAGCCTGGTTCAAAACTACCTCCTCGATCCGAATATTATTGGACTGGATGAGCGCAAAACCAAATTGATGTTCACCATATTTTTCAGCATCTATGCGCTCGGTCGGCTCACCGCATCTTGGCTGCAGCGGAAAATAAAGCCGGAAATGAATCTGATCTTAAATGCGGTCTTGGCGATCCTGTTGTTGATCGTGATCATCACCGCCAAAGGTTCTGTGGCGCTGGCGGCTATTTTGACACTCGGATTCTTCATTTCGATCTTTTTCCCCACGCTTTATGCATTGACCATTGAAAAGATGGGCGTTTATACCGGTCAGGTTTCCGGCTTGTTGACCATGGGATTCCTCGGATGCGCACTCATCCCGGTGCTGCAGGGGAGACTCGCGGATATTCCGGCTGTCGGATTACAGAAATCCTTTATCATCGGTATCCTACCCTATCTTTTGGTACTCTTTTATGCGACAAAAGGGCGCAAGTTGGGACGCCTGAATATGATATCGCTCCAACCTGAATGATGGACAGGAAATCAGCGATCATGAAATCGAGTCAACCTTTCAATCGCCGGCAGCGTCTGCAAATCTCACCCAATAGACGGTCTCTAGTTTGGGAGGATGGTGCGCCCTTTTTCTGGGCAGGCGATACGGCGTGGGAGCTGTTCCATCGGTTGAGCCGGAAGGAAGCCGAGTTCTATTTCGAAAATCGGCGGCAAAAGGGATTCACGGTCCTCATGGCCGTGGTGCTGGCGGAGCTGGATGGTTTGAACTCACCCAATGCACTCGGCGATCGGCCGCTGATCGACAATGATCCCCTGCAGCCGAACGCGGCTTATTTTGATTATGTGGATGAAATTATTCGTCTGGCGGCAGAGAAGGAGCTGTTCATCGGCTTGTTGCCCACATGGGGAGATAAGATAGAACGGCTGGCACACGGCATCGGCCCGGTGATTTTTAATCCCGAGAATGCGTATGCCTATGGTCAATGGATCGGTAACCTTTACAAGGACGTGCATAATATCATCTGGATAAACGGCGGAGATCGAAGCGGAGACGGCCAAAATTTCGCTGTTTGGGATGCGCTGGGTCGCGGCATCAAATCAATGGACAGTACTCACTTGATGGGATTTCATCCGCCGGGCGGCGGCGGGTTCGGCTACAGTTCCAGCCGCTGGTTCCACCAGTGCGATTGGCTTGATTTCAACATGGCCCAGTCCGGCCATGAATATCGCGATTTACCCAATTACCGATTGATCGAAGACGATTATGCTCTGACTCCGGTTAAACCCTGTCTTGATGGCGAACCCCGTTACGAGGATCACTGCATCAATTGGGAACCGGAGCAGGGATGGTTCGATGATTACGATGTTCGTCAATCTGTTTATTGGAGTCTTTTCTCCGGCGCATTCGGCATTTCCTATGGCTGCCACAGCGTGTGGCAGTTCCTCAATGCGGAACGAAAGTCGGTTGGACACGCTCGCGGCGATTGGCGGCATGCGCTCGATCTGCCGGGTGCTGCGCAGTTAATTCACGCCCGCCGACTGATTGAATCCTATCCGATGCTTGAAAGGCGCCCCGATCAGTCGCTGCTCGTGCAGCCGGGTTCCGGGCGGGATCACGCAGTTGCCTGTCAAGGAGACAATTACGCTCTCATTTACTTGCCCACCGGAAAAGGGGTGACTGTTCGGCTGGGCCATATTCGCGCAGAAAAAGTGAAAGCGGTCTGGTACGATCCCCGCAACGGGCAGGCTTTTACGATCGGAGTTTTCACGAATTCTCTGCAATTGCCGTTTACTCCGCCGACGAGCGGACAGGGAAATGATTGGATTCTGATCCTGGAAAACAGCGATATAAAAAGTTGAATGCATAATCATTTGAAAGAAGAAAAATGGATAGTGACATGAATCGCCGCGACTTTATAAAAACGGCCACTGCCGCAACGGCATTAGGCGTAGTCGATGCCGCCCAGGCGGAGACAATATCCACGGTCAACAGCATTCCCCGTTGGCGCGGATTCAACCTGCTCGACTTTTTTACGCCGCGAGTGCCGCAAAATGATCACTACCGCACCACCGCGGATGATTTGCGCTGGATAGCGGACTGGGGATTTGATTTTGTTCGGCTGCCGATGGCGTATCCCCGCTGGATCAAGGCTGCTGCCCGACCGATCCGACCTGAAGACGTTTACGCTGTTGACGAGAGCGCGTTGGATGCCATCGATCAGTTGGTTGCCACGGCTCACCAGCAGGGGCTTCATGTCAGTCTCAATCTTCATCGAGCGCCGGGCTATTGCGTCAATGCCGGATTCCAGGAACCGTTTGATTTGTGGTCGGATCAAGAGGCTTTGGATGCATTTTGTTATCATTGGGGACTCTTTGCCCGGCGCTACCGCGATGTCTCACCGACAAAGATCAGCTTTGATCTCGTCAACGAGCCGAGTGTGCGCGCGGATATGAACGATCAGCATTCGC
>RPQV01000417.1 GCA_003818595.1 Calditrichota bacterium | reverse complement strand
CGGCGTACTCGATCGGCAAATTCTACAAAAATTCGTATTCCGCGTGGATCGGTAAAGTTGTGCAATTCTTTGCCGTTCAACTCGCTTCGATAGGGATGCATGATCATGCGCGGTTCCATGTCCTGGATCCAAAAATAATCTTTGCCTTCCGGCCCATAACGTAACGCCTCGATGCGGGCGCTCGCCATCGCCTGAGCCTGTTCTCGAGTCACTAAGCCGTGCTGCACATCACGCTCGTATGAAGCGAGGATGCTCCATGCCGAGTTGGTCAGCTCATGAATCAGCTCGCGCTTGCGTTCGAGCAGAGATTGTTCAAAGGAAGGCAACATGAATCCCCAAATGGCGGTCAGAAACAAAAGAATGGCGAACAATGTGGGCAGGAATATGCGCAGGACAAAAGAACGTCGTCGTAAAAGAGGCGATCGAAAACCCGGACTGGCGTGTCCGCTTTGCGCGCTGGAGAGAGGATCCGCAGCGCTGACGGTGTCTGCTGAAAACGTGGAGCTGGAAAAGACGGCGCGCCGAAATTTGATCCAAGTATCCGGCGGCATTTCAATGCCGTAATTCTGATCGCCGGAGCTGTGGAAATCGGTGCCGGCGCTGACGAGTAGGTCATGACGCTCCGCCAATTGGTATAGAGCGTCGCAATCGACGGCGCTGTAAGGGGCATAAAAAGCCTCCACGCCGTCCAATCCCATAGTTTTTAATTCGATCACACAGTTTTCCAATGCCTGCGGATCCGATTCAAAATTCAGCGGGTGCGCCAAGAAGGCTCTCCCTCCCGCTCGATGGACTATGGCAATCGCTTCATCAATATCCAGCCTTCCGGTTGCGGCAGCGCTTTTCGCGGACGTATCCGTCGATTGGTTGTGATGATTGCTTCCCTTTTTTCGCATGGCGTCGGCGATGCTGTGAACTTGCCAATCGCGACGCTGCCGCAGTGCAAGAAGGGTAACCGCCAAATCGGTATCTTTTGGATCAAAGCCGTAAGCCAGCAGGTGGGCTTCTCGACCTTTGAATTGAGTGGTTATTTCAACGCCGGGGAGGTGGGCTATTCCGCGTTTTTTAAGCGCCTCTTGAAAGCGCGGCAAACCCTCGATGCTGTCGTGATCGGTCAACGCCGCATACCGTACACCGGCGGCCGCCAAATTGGACGCCAAGATTTCGGGCGTTTGATCTCCATCGCTGAATATCGAATGGCAGTGAAAATTGACCAAGACGGTTTTGTTCATGGAACCCTTGAGCGGAACGGATGCAAATGTCCGTTCCGCTTCTCCTTTTGGAATCACGATGTTTTGGCGTTTCGATTATGGGAGGTCATCAGCGAAACCAACACCAGAGTGATAAAGCTCAAGGGGATGGAGACGATACCCGGATTGTTGAAGGGAATGGGAGCGTCAAGCGGATTTCGTCCGTAGAGCGTGTAAAGCTCCGGCGAAAAGGCGATCAATGCCAACGAAGCCACGATGCCGACGACGATGGAGGCGGCGATGCCTTTGGCTGTGGTTCGTTTCCAGAACAACAGCATGAGAATGGCCGGTAAATTGGCTGATGCAGCCACCGCAAACGCCAATCCAACCAGAAATGAGACATTCATCCCTTTGAACAGAATGCCGAGCATAATGGCGATACCGCCGATGACAAAAGCTGAAATTTTGCCGGCGCGCACTTTTTGACGATCATCCATTTTAATCTTCAAGTAACGATCAAAGAGATCATGGGCGACTGCGCCGGAAGCCGCGACAATCAATCCGCTTACCGTGCCGAGGACGGTCGCAAAAGCGATGGCGGAAATAATGGCAAAGAGTAATTGACCGAAAGAACGGGCCAATAACGGGGCTGACATATTGCTGTCCAATGGATTTATGACACCGTTTGCCATGGCGCCCAGTCCCATAAACAGGGTCAAAATATAGAAAAATCCGATTGCGGCGATGGCCACAATGGTGGATTTGCGCGCGCTGGCCGGGCTGGGCACAGTATAATAGCGAATGAGGATATGCGGGAGAGCAGCCGTGCCGAGGAAAAGCGCCAACATCAACGAGAGAAAATCGAGACGTTCAAGCAGAGTTCCCTCCACCTTGAACTTTTGGCCGGGACGCATAAAGCGGTCGCCCGAGACATTTTTAGGATAATAAATGGTGACCTTGTCCGCCCCATCTGCGAATGCGGCTGTTTTCCAAGTCCGAACGACGGTCTCTTTGTCCGCGATGGCTGATAAAAATCCGAATAGGGAGAGACTGCCTGTTTTCGCGTCTCTCTGGCCGCGAATCTGCTCCAGGTTTCCCACCTGACGCAATTGATTTTCGACGGAAGCGGGTGCGCCATTGATCCATTTGCCTTTGGCGTTAGACACCGTTGATTGAGTTTCCTTGAGAGTGAGTGCACCGGCGGTCTCCGCCGCGAGCCACCAGGTTTGTTTGCCGTCATGTGCGAGTTTGACGAACAACAATCCACCTTTGATTTCGGTTTGTCCCAATACCACATATCCCGGCTCACTGACGATCAGGTCATTCCCTGATTTTTCGGCAGTCAATGTTTTATAGGAATAGAAATCATGTTTTCCGCCGTGATCGGGTTGTGTGGATATTCCCCGTATGACCACTGCGGCGACCAGGACAGTCGAGAAGATGATCAGCAACGCGCCTTTCAAAAACTGCACATAAGTGGTGGAGGCCATGCCCGCCGTGGCGACGATGGTGATGACGATGGCGCCGACCATGATCACACCCCACGCATGGGGTAATCCCAATAGAGGTTCGACCAGAACGCCTGCGCCGACCATCTGCGGAATAAGATAACAAAGCGAGACAACCAGCGTGCTGACGGCAGCGGCCAATTTGATGCCGCGCGAGTTGTAGTTGGCGTCTACCGCATCGGTGAAGGTGTATTTGCCCAATCGTTTAAGCGGCTCAGCGACGACAAACAGGGCGACAATCCAACCAGCGAGAAAGCCGATTGAATAGAGAAAGCCGTCATAGCCGACGGTGGCAATCATGCCGCAAATGCCGAGAAATGATGCGGCGGAGAGGTAATCACCGGCAAAAGCAATACCATTAACACCCCAATGAATCTGCCCGCCCGCTGCGTAATAGCCGCTGGATGTTTTGGCCTTGTTCCCTAAATAAAGGGAAAGGCCAATGACAAAGATGACGAAAATAAGAAAGACGATGATTGCCATGAGGTTATTCCCTTCCCTTTTTGGAATTAATTTTATTGCTCTGTTTTTCAACTTTCTCAAAATGAGCTTCTTTCCTGCGGCATAATCCATCATACACCAAGGCTTCGATGAGCGCAACAACGATGAGCGCAAATCCGTAAACTGTGGCGAGGTTCAGTTTGGCAAAGACAATGGCGCTCATCGCCAGAGGATTGATGAGGTTGACGGCTACAAAACCGGCGTAGAAGAGGGAATAACAAATGAACATCCAGATGCCCAAGCGCATTTTATAGGGCACGGCTGGATCTTTTCCAACAGGTACGGCGGGTTGATGTAACATGTGATCTCCTTGTCGGTTCAACAGGGGTGCAAATGCGAGCGCAGACGTATTGATTCTCTGCCCTGTTTGGCGCTGAATAATGGTTAAGGGACGTTCCCATAAGACGGCACGCTGCCGGGGGAAAAGTGTGAATTTCGGTCTTTGTTCATCCCTGTGCGGCCGTTTTGAATTTAATTCAGCCAAAATAGCCAACCCATGGTCAAAAATCAAGCAAAAAGATCAAAATAGAGATGAGGCTCAGACATAGGGATGTAGGCCATTGAGAGTGAATCGTGGCATGGGGAATTATCGCCCCCTTTTTTAATAGATTTAACGATGGTCAAGGAATCAAATTGATGTTGCTCTGCAATCGCGTTTAACATAGAATTTATTTAATCAAAGAAAGCTTGATCGTTTCACTAAATCCATTTGCTGTCATTCGGCATACATATATAGCCGACGGCAACGCATGTCCTGCCTCATTTCGTCCATCCCACATCTGCGAAAACTCACCCTCTGGGCGCAATTCATCGATCAAGGTCCGCACCGCTTGTCCCTGAAGGTTATAGATTTTCAAATTCACCATCGCCGGAGCGGCGAGGGTGAAGCGAAGCGTGGTCGTGGGGTTGAAAGGATTAGGATAATTGGGTAAGAGATCGAACTCATTCGGCGCGATTTTCTGCTGGACTGAGGTTTTGACGATCAGATCGCGCGCCGCCTGGAATTTGGCGTTGCGGTCGAGATCATTGATATCGTCGGTCAGTCCCCAACAT
>RPQV01000416.1 GCA_003818595.1 Calditrichota bacterium | reverse complement strand
TGACAATATTTCTGCGCATGGATTTCAAAGCCCCTGCCTTTCTTAAAATCCTGAAAAGCAGTCCGAAACAGATCACTACATAAAGTCTTTTGATTTTTTTCCGGGATTGAATGTAATAACTGATCAAGTCATCTATCGGCATGCTCTTGCGGGCATCCTGCATTTTTTTAATTTGTGATTGAATAGCTTTATGAAAGAGATCAAGAGCCCTATTGTCAAAATTAACCGCGTCAAAATAATTGATGAACTGTTGCATTTCCTCTGTTGTCACCCCGCATGTCGTCAGATCCATACACCTGTATTTTGATATGCTGAGAAATTGGGTGATTGGAATGATTTCACCGGTTAAGCGTTTGACCGCTGTTTGCAGAGCAATAACAAATGCGGGAACGGCTTTGCATCCATGGCACTTAAAAAAGTGCTCCCCAATTCCTCTAATAGTGAATGTTGCTTTCTGATCATCAAGAATTGAGTGAATGCTGTTTTGGGCAGACTCTACGATTGATTTTTCGAAATTCCAGCCCAATTCTTTTATCGCAGGAGTCGCTCTGATCGATCTATCCGGTATGTCAATGATTTTTGTTGATGCCCGTTTTTGAATTTCTGCAATGCCATGAACCATGGTGTTCCCATCGAGATAGGTGCTGAAATTGCAGATTGCACATGCTTTAAAATTTTTAAAAACAACCAGCTGATAACTCGAATGATTCCAACGATTGGCAAAATTCAATCGATGGGCTCTGTAAATGGCATCAGCGTATGTCTTGGGCATTTCGTCTATATCAAAGCACAGCGTAAAAAAGCTGTGTCTTAACGCCTCCAGGGACGCCGCGTTTAACGGATTCTTGATGATTTCTCTAAAACCCTGATATTGAGTGATGTCGTTTGCTGCTGTGAGCATCGCAGGCGTATGGAACTCATCTTGTCGCTGCGAAACCCTAACCTGCTCTAATATCCTGTTCAAGCCCGATCTCAGCTGAGACTGAATCGATGTCGATTCCCAATCTGTGATCTCCAAAATAAATATTCGATTCGCGGCGATAACGGTCAACTGGTTTATTTTGCTGCTCTTGAAAATTCTTGGTCGGTTATTCTCAAAGGTAATGCTGGTCGAGAAAAAATTAGGATATTGTCCCATTTCACATATGTCACCTTTAACATAATCAGGAGACAATTGGGCACTCCATACGGCTTGATATAGATCGTAGGCTCCCAGGGCAAGAGTGATGGCGCGATCGATCATCGACCTGATTCTGGAATCATCTTTTAAGGCCAACGTTGCTGATACAACGGGCGCAAACAGCATCGGACCTCTCAGGTTCACCTTTCTTTGCAGCTGTTCCAATTTCTCGGGAATATTTTTTGAAAAAGATTTAAAACCGGTACCATATAATGCCATCGTGACCAGGAGCCGAGTCAATCGATTTAATTTCAAATCTAATTTCTTCTCAATCGTTGCTGTGTTAATTTCGGGAATAGGTATTGGAGCCGCTTGGATATATCCGGGAATTTGCTCATAGAGATCAAGGCTTCGTTCATTGGGCAGCATTTTCAATTCCTCATCATTGGAGAATCAATCTTCCGAGCTATTTTAGATACAGTATTTTCCAGTCTGTTTTCTGCTTCCCGACTTGGATACGCAAAAGATATGCTCCGGAGACGACATCTTTGCTGTCATCGGCAGAGCCGTCCCACAAGGCGGTATGCCTGCCTGGTATTTGTTCCTCATCAATAAGCGTGCGCACCAACTGTCCGTTGAGATTATATACGACAATTTTGACCCGTGACGGAATGGATATTTCATAATCAAAATGGGTAATCGAATTGAATGGATTGGGATAATTAGGCCACAGGGCAATGTTATGGGGAATTGTCGCCGTCTGAGGATGATCGATGAGGGTAGGCGGATCAAAACGAAGGATATAAAGACCGACCATTTCATCCAAAGCGAATATCAGATCATCTTTCACGGCAATATCATTGACGCCGTAACCGGTTTGATAAAAGCCGACGCGCTTCGGCGCCCGCAGATCAGATATGTCGAATATTTCTATTTCAGCATACGCATTGGCGACAACGGCGTAATCCCCCATGAGCTGAATTTGCCGGGCAAAGCCGAAGGAAGAGCAGGCGCCTATTTTTTGTGGACGATCAATCGTTGAAATGTCAAAAATCTTGATTGAGTCTCCGTCGGCAACAAAAATATAGTGGTTGCGAGCCGCCGCTCCCATTGTATAGCGGGTCGATTTTATGCGGGCGACAAAAGCAGGGTTGGTCACATCCGCCACATTTATAATGCATAAACCGCTGTCATAATCAGCGACAAAGGCGAAGGGTTCCTGCACGGTAACGTTGTACGCCAAGCCAATGGTATCATAGTTACCGACCTCAGTTGGTGATTGCGGATCGGAAATGTCTGCAATTCTTAACCCTTTTCCATAATCCGCCATGTAGGCGTAATTTCCACTGACGTCTAAACCCTGGCTCCAGTCAAATCCGCTGGTATGACCGACGATCACCGGTTCCGCAGGAGCGGCGACATCGATAATTTCCAGCCCATATCCTGAGGCAGCAACATACGCATAGTGATCGCGCACCTTAACCTCGTAACAATCATAATTGCCGACATCAAGATAACCGATACTGGTTGGCCCCGCAACATTCGCACAATCAATGATGCGGATATTTTCGCCGCCGGCAAGGTAGGCGTAATTCCCCTTTACATCCACTCCGTCCCAATAACTCCCGGTTTTAAATGTGGATATTAAAGTTGGCGCACGTATCGGTGAGATGTCTATGGCTGATACCCCATGGCTGCTCCTGGCGATATAAAGACGATCTCCCTCTATTGCGATCTGCCGATTATATTTCAAAGTCTGCAGTGAATCGATTTTAATCGGTTGGGAGGGTATGGCAACATCCAGAACATATAATCCTATCTGATAACCGACAGCATAGGCAGTGTTGCCGACGAACTTGACGTCATACAACCGCTTATTTTCGAGGCAAAAACCAATTTCGAGCGGATGGGATGGATCCGAAATATCAATGATGCGCAAGCCGCCTTGATTCGCCGATATATAGGCAAGATTGTCTTTGATGGTGATTCCATTTACCTGGTCGGGGAGTTCAATCCTGGCAATTTCAGCGGGATGCTTCTGGTCTGCGATATCCACAACCGCTAAAGCTTTGCCGCAGCCCAAAAATGCATGACCGCTGCGAATCGCAACAGCTGCACTATTCCCTGAGAGTGCAAGTCTGCTGGAGATGACGGGTGTTGTCGTATCGGAGAGGTCAATAATCACCAGTCCTTGATCATTTGCGGCAACGTACGCTGCCTTCCCTGTGATGGCGATATCGAGAGCACTGCCGATTTGTCCCACCGAACCGATCTCTGCCGGTACTGCCGGATTGGAAATATCAACAATGCGCAGGCCTCCATAATAATCGGCGACGCCCATGATGCCATCACCCAGCGCTAATCTCCGAACCATTGAAGGCAGGGCGATTCGGCCTAATAAAGTCGGATTAAGAGGATCGCTGAAATCCATTATCTGCAGATAACCGCCGTTGCCGAAATAGACGATTCCCGCCTCCGCCAGCACTGTATAGCAACTTCCCTCTGCCCAGCGACCGATGAGGGTGCAGTTCTCGCTTTCCAGTTGTGATAAAACAGATGTCGTCATCAATAAAATCATGGACCCAACGGTCAAAAAGGATAAACCTGTCAATGGTTTCATTAGAGGTTCCTCCTGGGATTGATAGATTGATTATAAGGATAATATACAAAACGCATGATATAGACGCTATCGTTTTTGATCTTAGAATTTATAAATCGATGGCTAATAAGAATGCTGTGACCAGGATTGGATTGAGGGATGGATTAAGTTGGAAAATAGAAATGTTTAATGATTTAGTGAAATGGATCATAATGATTTGCTTTATTCCCTCCGGGGAATGGATTTGGAGATGTCCGGGGAGATCATGTCAGCATGCTATCGGGCGCAATTGGCGAACATTTTGTACACCAGGGGTATTGGTTTATTATTCATTTGTAATTCCGGTTGAACTTTAAGCAGGAGAAATGTGATGGCATACCTTGATTCTTTTAAAAATATCATCACATGGAACTTTCTTCTTTTTACCTTTCTTGTTTCCAATCTGGCATCCCAATCTTTTGAACCGCGTATGTACGATTTGGGTAATCCGATATTGAGCGACATCTGGGTGGACCGACAAAATGGCGATGATCGCCACACTGGCAACAGCCG
>RPQV01000415.1 GCA_003818595.1 Calditrichota bacterium | reverse complement strand
GCTCGGCCCAAATAGTCGAATATAGGTCTCGTTCATTTCAGCGGGTTGCGGCCGAAATGCGGTAGAAAAAAAACGCATAAACTCGTATTCCGTATCCTTGATATCCAGAATCTTGTAGGTCGTAATCGGTGTATAAGTGTATCGCGATTTTTTATTGCGATCAACACCGGTCACGTTATCGATTGAATAGATTTCCCGGCTTTTTTTGCGATCGGCATCGGGAATGACATAATATTCAGGCATGCGTCGATTGACATGCATCGGTTCTGTCTGTTGCTGAAAGAGGTTCACGATGGGAACGCAATTCAGCCGAATGTTCTTCTCTGTCGGTCTCCATTCGGTGGATAACGGACGATTGAATGCAAATCGGATTTCAAAGGGATGCCCCTCCTTTGAGGCTTGGAATTGATTGAGCCCCAGGATGTCAATGAAGAAAAATTTATCCGCAAAGGAAAAGTATTCGTGCAGCAGACGATAGCCGGAAAACGTCTGTCGGGCATAAGGGAGAATCGCCTTATCATTTTCCTGATCAAACTCCGGCGATAACTCGGGAATGAAAATCCGGAACGGCGTAATCTGATGAAATTTTTGGTCACCGCCGAGCTCACGCATATCAATGCGATGAGTATATTTCAGCAAATAGAGCAGCAATGTATATCGTAAACGGTTGTCACCAAATAAATAAAGCGTCAGCTTTTTCAGATCTAATGCTTCAAAATTCACGTTTCTATTCAATTGGCATTGCATGATGAGCGCAGAATTACCGTCTGAAGTGGATTCCAGACGTACTTGATTCAATTTCATCGGATAAATCGTGAAATCCTGGACAGTACGGAAAATAAATTCAACCGATTCTTTGACTACCTCGGTTCTTTTTTCAGTTGTTGCGGTTGCCACTTTGAATTCGATGAGATGCTGTCCGGCGCGGGTCTGCACCTCTTTGCCGCGAGGGACAAACACGGGTTTGGTGATGGCGCCGGTCATGGTATCTGCTTCAAGAATAGCACAGGAGGGGAATGGCCGCAAAAACTGAGGGAAAAGCTGTTCCAAGAGTGCACCGGCGAATTCGGGGATATCATCATCCAGCCGTTCATGAATTCGGCCGCTTAAAAAAGCAAAAGCTTCGCACAATCGTTCAACAAAAGGATCTTTGCGTTGTCGATCATCAAGATTCAACATTCTGCCGATGTCGGCGTGCTTGCGGCCGAATTCCTCTCCCGCAGAATGAAGAAAATTATATTCCCTCTCAAAATATTTAACTTCGTTCATCGTTCAGGATTACCTGCTTTTTCAAGTTGTCGCGAGATGACCTTCAACCATCCGGTGGTGGAAAATTCCGTCATAAATATCTCCCGCCCTTTGGTTTCCTTGATTTTTGCATAGATCTCTATTTCGATGCGCAGATCTTTTTCAACTCGATCATTGTCCGATCGTTTTGGATCAATGCGCTTTTGCCGCACCTCTATGCTTTCCAGCCGAGGCTCATATTTTTCAATCGTTTTCTTGATTTGAGCGGCGATGGAATCAAATGATTTGTCCTCCAGATAAATTTTCCTGAAATCCGGAATGCCGAAATCCGGCAGATGTCGAACCGCACCCCCTCGGCTTTGCAGCACCATCCTTAAATTTTCAATGATGCTGGTTCTCAGCTTTTCGTCTTCTGACTTTTTCTTAAAATACGAGTCATCGACATCTTCCGGTCGATCGCCTTTGGACACAAAACAGCCGACCAATAAATCGTATAGGCTTAGATTTTCCATTCGCTCCTTTGACTAAAAAATTGTGGTGGTGTAGAGCAAAATGTATGCTCTACACTACCGCAGAAAACCGCAAGAGAATCAAACAATCATCGACTCTGTGTACTCCACTCCAGTGGGCGCATGGGTCCATGTGTATTTCTGCGCCACAAAGGAGACTACGTCAAGATATCCGATATTCTCAGAAGCCTGATACTTGGTCGATGGCATGATCTCCTTGATTTGGATGATCTTGGCATTCTCAAACAAAGTGGTAAAATAGATGCTCTCGGAACCGCTGTCGTCGATTTGATACCAATCGAGTTTGATCTGCGGACAGGTCTGTCCTTCGCACAAGGTCTTGACGATCAAAGGGGTTTGTTTCCCCTTTTCACATGTCAACGTAAAGGGAGTGATACGCCGGCTTCCGGTCGCTTTGTTTTGCTCCGTGTCGAATGGCAGATAAACCTCAAAATTCATCTCATAAACCAAGATTGCTCCATCATCCATGTTTCCCTCAACGGGACCATCCTGATTTTCAACATAACACCTGCATTTGAACGCCATGTTAAGCCTCCTTTAAATTAGGTAATGGGTTATATTGCATATGACCTGATCCAAAATGCTTTGATTGTTTAATTATTCTGAGTGATAAGCTACCAATTTCAAGCGGATATCGAAACCGGTGATGGCAATGTGCGGCCTGAACTCTGCCTCGATTTGAAAAAATCCCGGTCGATCCTCCATCTCTTTCACCTCCAGCTTGTAGGAACGTAGAGGTTTTCTGGCAACGACTTCATCCTGAGGATTCGGTTGGTCGGCGACCAGAGTGTTCAGCCACTCTTCCAGGCTGGATTGGATTTCCGCTTTGCCGGCATTTCTTCCGACGAACCGTAATTGTCGATATTTGAGAAAATGGGCAATACGGGTAACCAGCATATTGTACTGTAAACCGACACTGACCAAATCATTGGCTCTTTCAATCGGATCTTTCAGATTTTCTCGATGGCGCTTGACTGATCGTGCCTCAAAAAAGCAGGCATAATCGGTTCTGTCCCAATGAGCTAGAGCGATCAAGCCCATATCAGTCAATTCCTGATCCTTGGCGGCGCCGACAGATGCTTCCACAGGGATTCTCGTTTCAGTTCCCACACTGTCGGTAACAAAGGGCATCGGCAGATTATCGACCTTGCCGCCAGTATCCACGCCGACAATTTTGACGCTCCAACCGGCGCTTTCAAAACTACGAATCATGTTGGTGGCCATGGCGAATGACGCATTGACCCACAGACTGCGGTCGCGCTTTTTGGTTTTTCCGGATTCGTCCTTTTCGATGACAATGGGATTCTCAGTATAATTAAAGTTTTTCGTTCGCTCGGTTTCCTGACTATAGGGGGATCGTCCCAGGAAGCGCGGTAACGCCAATCCGATATACTTGGAACGGTCATCCTCACGGAATGAATGCCAAATTTTATACTTGGGATTATCCCGGATGTGCGTCTCCAAGTTTCTGTCAACCATGACATCCTCAAAAGAGTCTTTGCCGAAAAATTTCGGGCTCACATTGCCGATAAAAGGCATTTGCGCCATTTCGCTTAAAATCGAGATGTGACGCAGTAATTTGATGTCCGGTTGCGACTGATCAAATTGATAGTCCGAAACCATCACCGTATAAGGATGACCGCCGATTTTATCATAGGCGCCCCAATAAACATGATGCCAAAAGCCCGAGTCCTTTTCATAACCATTCCCGGATTTGGCATTTTCCAAGTCTTCGAATAATTCTTCTTTGGAAGTATCGAGCACTTCAATTTTTACCGGCTTGTCGAATTTGGTGTTTTCAACCAGGTATTGTAGCCCACGCCACGCCGATTCCAACTCTTGAAACTCCTTGTTGTGGATGATTTCATCAACCTGGGCGCTGATGACTTGATCCAGCTCAGCAATCTGTTGATCAATCACTGCATTGTTGTACCGAGTTATTGAATGTTCTTTACCAATGCGGGTGAGGAACTCTCTCAAGGCATCCTTTTCTTCGGCAAAGGTAGTCATCAAAGTTTCGACTTGTTCTTCGACGGAGAGTTGTTTTTCTTCAGCCATGACTATTTCTCCTCTTTTTGTGATGCTGATGCGTCGTCTACAGATGGCCCCAGCTTGCCTAATAGCCCATCGACTAGGTCACCGTATTGCTTGCTGGTTAACAGCGCATTTATGGCATCAACTTTATCAGGATCATCAATAGCCGCGAGCTTTAAAGCATTTAATTGTTCCCGGGCATTTAAAAGCTTTCTGAGAACCGGCACGTTTTCAGTGATTTGGTCAGGATGAAAATCCTTCATACTTTTGAAATCCATGTCCACCTGAATTTGTTTATCCGCTTCACCCGTGACTTTGTCCGGAACAAAAATATTGAGCTGTGGATTCAAATCGCGCATGACTTGAGAAAACTCATCCTTTCTGCTGATCACTCTGACCCGACGATCCTTTAGTCTCTTGCCGTCTTTATGCCTTCCCGGCTTGCTTTTGGTATAGTCGCCGGCGACGAG
>RPQV01000414.1 GCA_003818595.1 Calditrichota bacterium | reverse complement strand
CCCGCCATGGGAATGCCCGCTGAACCGATTGCCGCCAATAAAGATGTCAATACCACAATCCCCTGTTGCAGCCAGGTGAGTTCGATCCCGTATACCTGCGCGATAAATATTGCGGCGACACATTCATATAGTGCGGTTCCGTTCATATTCTCGGTGGTGGCAGTAGGAATAACAAAGGAAGCGATCTTGGGAGAGACATGACAGCGGGTGATAACGCAATCAATGTTCAGCGGCAATGCAGCCATGGACGAGCTTGTTGAAAAGGCGGTGATCAGCGCCGGCATCACCGCGGCATAATGCCTGAGTGGATTGATGCCGGCGAACAGCAGCAAAAGCGGCAAAACCACTGCAAAATGAATGATCAGACCGCCAAGGACAACCAGGAAATAATATCCCAATGATTTAAACGCCTCGAATCCTGTTGTGGCAGTTATTTTGGCCATGACGGCAAAGACCCCAATGGGCGCCAGGCTGATGATCAGGTGTACCATTTTCATCATCACCTGATAGGCGCTGTTGATGATCTGTGTTAATGAATCCTGCATGGGTGGATCGAGTTTGAGCACAAAGACGCCAAAGAGAATGCAGAAAAAGATCACTGCCAGCACGTCTCCTTCACCCAGTGCGGAGAAGACGTTTGACGGGATCAGGCGATAAAAAATGTCGAGCAGGCTCTGATCGGCGATGGGCAGGTTGGTGACTTGTTCTTCAAGTCCGAGTTGAGCACCGGAGCCGGGGTGAAAGTAATTGACCAAAAACTGGCCGACAAAAATGGCCAGCAATGTCGAGATGACAAAATAGGTCATGGTTTTCAGTCCCAGGCGAATCAGACCGGCGGCTGTGCCAATGGCCAGAATCCCCGAAAGGATGGAAGTGATGATCAGCGGCATGATGGTCATTCGTAACAACCGCAGAAAGATTTCCGCCATGGGAACAGCAAAGGTCAGAATGGCATCCCCCAGCCATTTACCTGCAATAATGCCCAACGCCAATCCCAGCATGATCCAGCTGGTGAGAGAGACATTTCTGAGTTTTATCATGAGTTTGATGAAAAACGTCCTTTTTCAAATTATCAGCTAATCGCAAACATGGTGGAAATTATTGAGCAGCTTTTTCAGCCCAAATCGATACGAGGTGAATGATGACATCCACCGCTTTTTGCATGTCCTGCACAGAAATGAATTCCTGCCGCGAGTGAAAGTTGTGGCCGCCGGCAAAAAGATTGGGCGTCAGCAATCCCATATAGCACAATCTCGCACCGTCGGTACCGCCGCGAATGGCTTGTCTTTGCGGGGTCAATCCTGCACGGCGGACGGCCTCTAATGCATATTCCACCACTCGAGAATCTTCGTTCAATTTGTACTTCATATTGCGATAATACTCGACGACTTGAAAATCATGGCTGGATCCTGGATAATGGACGATTGTGCTTTCAATGATTTCCTTCAGGAAACTTTCCTTTTCTTTCAGGCCGTCAATCGTGAAATCGCGAATAAGAAATTTTACCACTGTTTTTTCTTCGTTACCGCTGATATAGTGGGGATGGATATAGCCTTCACGATCTTCCGTGGTTTCGGGGGAGAGCGCATGTCGCGGGAGCTGCATGACGATGGAGGAAGCGATTTTGACAGCGTTGACCATTTTGTTTTTGGCATATCCAGGGTGGACGTTGACGCCATTTATCGTCAGGATGACAGAATCGGCACAAAAAGTTTCATCTTCCACTTCTCCGGCGGTTTCGCCATCAACGGTGTAGGCAAAATCAGCACCGAATGCAGCGACATCAAAATGATCAGCGCCCTTGCCTATTTCCTCGTCTGGTGTTATGGCCACTTTGATTGTTCCGTGTTTGATTTCCGGATGGGAAATGAGATAGTGAAGAGCATCAAAGATTTCTGCGATTCCCGCCTTATCATCTGCCCCCAGCAGTGTTGCGCCGTCGCTGGTGACGATATCATGGCCGATTAATTCTTTCAGGTGAGGGTGATCGGCTTCATTGATGGTTACACCTGACTTTCCTAATCTGATGTCGCCGCCCTGATAATTGCGATGAATCATTGGTTTTACATTATATCCGGAAACGTCGGGAGAAGTGTCCATATGCGCGATGAGACCAATGACGGGGACAGATTGAGCAGTCGTCGCCGGCAAAGTTCCACTCACGTATCCCCATTCAGTTACAGTGACATCCTTTAATCCGATCTGCCTCAGCTCTTCGGCCAGCAGTTGAGCAAATGCTTTTTGCTTTTCAGTGCTGGGGAAACTGGTTGACTCTGGATCGGATTGGGTATCGACAACCACATAGCGTAAAAAACGGTCCAGGCAGGTGTAATGTGAAGGTTTCATTTTTCCTCCCACAAAATATGAGTGTTAATGGGATTGCTGATGAATTGGCAATTGTTTTTAGAGCCGGATAAAGTCGGCTGGAGGAGCATTGAGCGAAACTTGGTCTTGATTTTCATGTAAATAATTATCATTTTCAGCTGATTTTTGAGCCCTGAATTGGCCGCATCTTTTGAGTACTCGGACATTTTTATAATTTAAGGATTCATGAATGAGAACAAAATTGTTTTTTGTCGTATTGGCCTTTTTTCTGACGGTTTGTCAAAAAAATGATTCTTCTCAGCAGCCTCCCTATATGGCCGCTCGATCTTCCCAGTCAGATCGGAAGCCCAACGGTGGTCTGCTACGGTTCACGCTTGAGGATAAGGTGATGCATGATTCCTTTTTTGAAGGACAATTTACACCTCGAGGCCAGGTTTTCGAGTTTGACAATCTGCAGTTGTATAATTATAATTTAAACTCTGATAAATATCCTCGCCTTCTGATCACCATTGATTTTCGGGAGAGCGATTTGAGCAAGTGGGTAGGCAAGACTTTTCCCATGGATCTATTTGTATTCACACCGGCGTCGGGGGTTAAACCCTTTAGCGCAAAAGGTGAGATCGCCATTGTCAGCCGAGAGGGTGATGATCTCGAAGGGAAATTTGATGGACAGCTATTCCATCCCCGTAAGCGCACCACCTTTGCAATTAAAGGAGAATTCAGGGCTAAAATCAGACAGAATATATAAGAGGAGATCATTTGAAACTCTAGAATTAAAAAAGATATTGACATTTAAGCCAAAAGATGTTAATTTGACATCCATAGATACAATCCATTCTTTGCACTTTTCACATTCGGAGGAAAAAAAGATGATTCAGATGTTCGTTGATGGCGGTATATTCATGTGGCCAATTCTGATTTGTTTGATCATTGGTGTGATGATTTGTATTGAGCGCATGATTACCTTAACTCGTGCATCGATTAATTCGAAAAGATTCATGTCCAAAGTAAAAGAAGCGTTGAGAGAAGGCGGCACTGAAAAGGCTATTGAAGTGTGTGCGAATACTCGTGGTCCGATTGCATCTATTTTCCATGCCGGTTTATTGCGCGCAAAAGGCGGTATCGAACATGTTGAAAAGGCAATCACCAATGCCGGAACCATTGAAATGGCTTTTCTGGAACGCGGTCTGATTTGGTTGGCCACTGTTATTGCCTTGGCGCCGATGCTTGGATTCACCGGAACGGTGCAGGGTATGATTCAGGCCTTTGACGCCATCAAAGCTGCCAACGACATCTCTCCGGCCATTGTCGCCGGCGGTATTGCTGTCGCTTTGTTGACCACTCTTTTTGGTCTGGTCGTCGCCATGTTGATCCAATTTTTCCACAACTGGTTTGTTTCCACGATTGATCGCCTTGTTATTGATATGGAAGAAAGCTCAACTGAACTGATCGACGCTCTCGTTGAACATGGCCAAAAATAATCTTTTCGGAGATGAAAAATGCTCGTAAATAAGAGGAAGAAAAGAAAAGCAGACATTCCTACTGCTTCCCAAGCGGATCTTGCCTTCTTACTCCTGATCTTTTTCCTGGTGACTACGAATATTGATTCAGACAAGGGTCTGCAATTGGTTTTGCCTGAAAAAGGACAAGAGACCAAAGTTCGTGCACAGAATATTTCCAATATCCTTATCAATGCAGGCGGTTTGGTCATGATGGGTGAGCAGCCCATTGAAGTCAGATTGATTGCGGAGAAAGCACGCCAGATGATTCGTGAGAATGATAACATCATTTTTTCAGTCAAAACGGTACGCGGCACCAGATATGATGTTTATATTGATGTGCTCGACCAGTTAAAAATGGCCAATGCAAAACGCATTTCAATTGCTGAACCGGAACAATAACAACGGGTGCTTTTCTGTTATTGTTTAATTATAAGGAGTATGTGCTTTGAAACGATT
>RPQV01000413.1 GCA_003818595.1 Calditrichota bacterium | reverse complement strand
CTCGATAAAATTCGCGATGCCTTTCAACGCCATCCGCAACTGCCTAATCTGCTGGTGGATGACGCATTTATCGCCGAATTGCGCGACCGGCTTGACGATTGGCGTCAAGTGGTCAGTGCGGCGGTGGGCGCCGGTATTTCTCTACCCGCCATGTCCGCATCCCTCGCCTATTTTGAAGCGTTGCGGCGGGACGTGCTTCCGGCCAATTTGATCCAGGCGCAGCGGGATTTCTTTGGCGCGCACACGTACAAACGCAAAGATCGTGACGGAGCGTTTCATACCGCCTGGCCGTCCTGAGATTATTACGGTCATCTTTGACGGCATCAATCGATAGCACATCCACTATGTATTGACTTTTAATAGCCTGATAAACAACGATAACGAGGAGTTCTAAATTATGTTTGAATGGCTGACAGACCCGCAGGCGTGGATTGCTCTGGCGACCCTGACGGCGCTGGAAATCGTTTTGGGTGTGGATAATATTGTTTTCATCTCCATATTGGTGGGGCACTTGCCGGCTGAGCAACGTTCTCGCGGGAGGATTATCGGCCTGCTTCTGGCGTTGGTCACCCGCATTCTGCTATTATTGTCGATCACCTGGATTATGCGGCTGACGACGCCGCTTTTTCAAATCGCAACGCAGGAATTTTCCGGACGGGATATCATTCTGATCATCGGCGGTTTGTTTCTCATCGCCAAAAGCACTCATGAGATTCATGCCAATCTGGAAGGAGAAACCCCGCAGGAGCATCAACGGGATAAAAAGGCTTTTTGGTCTGTGGTCTTGCAGATTGCGGTGCTCGACATTATTTTTTCATTGGATTCAGTGATCACTGCCGTGGGATTAGCCAAAGATTTACCGGTTATGATCCTCGCCATCGTATTGGCCATGATTGTCATGATCTTTTCGGCGCGTGCCCTGGGTGATTTTGTCGAGAATCATCCCACCATCAAAATGTTGGCGTTGAGTTTTTTGATATTAATCGGTGTCGCTCTGTTGGGTGAGGGATTCGAACTTCATATCCCCCGTGGCTATATCTATTTCGCCATGATTTATGCGGTTTGTGTCGAATTGCTCAATATGCGGGCGCGAAAAAAGCAGGAACGCCCGGTACATCTGAAACAGAGCATTCACCTGCCGTCGTAGCAAATGCCATCCTCCGCCTGTGCGATATTGGTTTCAAGCCATATTTTACTTGACTGGCAGCAATAAATCTGTTAGTTTTAATCGATAATCATCATTTGTCGAACGAGGTAAGCTATGTTGCGTTTCCAAAGATACTCAATTATAGCGGCGCTCTTTTTATTGACGGCATTGGCACAAGTCGATCGGGCGTTTGCTGCAATTTCGGTGAAAATCACCTATCCTCTGCCTAACAGCCGACTCGAACCCTGCCAATCGATTAAACTCCAGGCTGAAGTTCAGGGGGACTCGCCGGTAAAAGATGTGACTTTTTTCTATTATCCCAATCGATTGATCCGTAAAGTCGGTTCAGAACCCTGGCAGTATGAGTGGAAGAATGTCAAGTCTGGTTGGTACCAATTCAGTGCGCGTGCGCGCGACGCCAGTGATAATGAATTCTGGTCAGAGACCGTTTCCGTGCTGGTCGGCGATGTGACAAAGGGGGAAATTTTGCTCAATCGAGGATTTGACTGCGAAACCTATGCACCATGGAATTTCGGCATCCAGGGCGGCGTCAAAGCCACGGCGTATGTGATGAATGACGCCTATTTTGATGATTCCACCTATTTTTACCTTGATATTGAAGAGGGTACTTCCACCAATTGGTACATCCAATTTTCGCAGCGCACGGGATTATTTGCGGGCCATACCTATGAGGTGCGTTTTATCGCCGACGCTGATGAGGACAAGCCGATTGCCTTCAACTGGCAGGAGAACGGAAATGATTGGACGGTTCATTGGCAAACCGATGTCATCATCACGGATCCATTGGAGTATGGGCCGTTTATTTTCGAGTGTACTGAAGATGATCCAACTGCCGAGTTCAAATTTCTGCTGGCAGGAAACAACATCGATTTTTGGCTGGATTCTGTCTCCATCATCGATCTCAATGCCACTGCGGTTGAGCAGGAAGATCAGGTCTCCAAAACGGTCGATGCCTTTACTCTATTGCCTTGCTTTCCCAATCCCTTCAACATGGAAACAAGCTTCCAATACCAGTTGTTTCGTAGCTCTTTTGTGCAACTCGTCATCTTTGACATGCGGGGAAGGGCGGTAAAACACTTGCTTTCCCAAATTGAAGGGGAAGGCCTGCACACAGTCCATTGGGATGGCCGAACCGATGATGGCGCCATTCTTCCCAGCGGTCTCTATCTCTATCAGCTGTCTGCCGGAACACAACAGAGTCAATCCGCCAAACTTTTGCTCATTAAATAGGTTGACATTACGGTCCAAATGAAGGAATAGGTGCAGCCGTGAAATCCATTCTGAGCATGCTTATTTTGATGTTTTTGATCTGTCCGTTGACCGCTGAAGAAAAATTATTGGCCTCCTTGGTATTGACCGCTCATGAGCGTGACATCGGAGAGACGCCGCTTTCTGTTTCATGTGACGGCTTGATCACTCATGAAAATGATGAACGACTCTTGTTGTATGAAATGAATGCTCAAGAGCGTCGCCTGATACCTTCGCAAGTGGAAAACGGCATCTATAAGCGAGTGTGGTGGATGCTCGATGGTGGTTTGTCCGCGGGTTCACAGCGGTCTTTTCAATTGGTTCTCTCTGACTCGGTTACTCCCACCATCACACCGATGAACTTTTCGCTTTTGCGTGATGATCTGGTGCTGATGGAGAATCGTCAGAATCGGTTGAATTATCATTTCGGAGTCGTCGAGCCGCCGGACGGTGCGAGTCCTCTGTTTCGCCGCAGCGGCTTTATTCATCCGCTGTGGTCCCCGCGTGGCCAGGTTCTTACCCGCATTCAGCCACCGGATCATTTACATCACTTTGGCATCTGGAATCCGTGGACCAAGACACGCTTTCAGGGGAGAGAAATTGATTTTTGGAATCTTGGACAGGGGCAGGGAACTGTCCGCTTTGCCGGTTTCACCGCCTTTATCCGCGGTCCGTTATTCTGCGGATTCAAAGCCAGACAGGAACATATTGATCTCACTCAACAACCGGAAGTTGTAGCATTGAATGAGGTATGGGATGTTCGAGCCTGGAAGGCCGGCGAAGCCTCGTCGTGGTGGTGCGATTTTAACACGTTTCTTTCATGCGCGACTGATAGTGCGATTGTTCTAGAAGCTTATCGTTATGGCGGTGGATTGGGTTTCCGTGCTATGGAATCCTGGACTCGCGAAACATGTCGGGTGCTGACGTCCGAAGGACGAACGCGGATTGACGCCGACGGCAGCCGTGCACGTTGGTGTCTCGTTAGCGGCGAGAATGAATTGAATGAAGAGGCGGGGATTCTTTTCCTCAGCCATCCTGAAAATCGCGATTTCCCCGAACCAATGCGCGTATGGCCGCTTGACGCCAACGATGGACGCGGCGATTTATTTTTCGAGTTTTGTCCGATTCGTTTAACTGAATGGTCTCTGCGGCCGGGACGCGAGTATCGGCTCAAATATCGAATGGTGGTTTTTGACGGAGAATTAACAGCGGAACAGGCAGAGCAGATGTGGCAGGATTTTGCCCATCCGCCATTTGTTCAAGTCATCCCGGCGACTCGCTGAATCCCTAGGAGGAGTTGATATGAAATTGAAGCATTGGATCGTTTATTTTATCGCTGGTTTGGGGAGTATCGTCAGGCCAGTGTATGCCGGCGATAAGGTGTTGATATATACCAGGAATGGGGAGGGATACGTCCATGATAATATTGCGGCGAGTGTGGCAGCCTTGCAGCGCATCTGCGTTCAACATCATTGGGAGACCGAGGTGACGGATGATCCCCAAGTTTTTACGGATCAATCGCTGCAGCAATTTATCGCGGTTATTTTCTCAAACAGCAATAATCAGGCTTTTATCTCTGATGAACAACGTCTGGCATTTGTCCGCTATATTCAGGCGGGAGGCGCATTTGTCGGCATACACTCGGCGTGCGCTTCGGAACGGATGTGGCCCTGGTTTTGGTCGATGATTGGGGGACGTTTTGTCCGCCACCCGGTGCTGCAATCCTTTGATATTGCCGTCATCGATCCCGAGCATCCTTCAACCCATTTTTTATCCAATCCATGGAAATGGGAGGATGAATGTTATTTTATCGATCATCTAAATCCGGATATTCGAGTCCTTCTTGCAGTAGATTTGCGTACTCTGCAGG
>RPQV01000412.1 GCA_003818595.1 Calditrichota bacterium | reverse complement strand
TCGCCTGGTCACCATCTTTGGCTTTTGATAAAGCGGATTTCATTATTTACAACGGCAAGGTGATCACAGTTGATCCCCAGGACCGCGTTGTCGAAGCGGTGGCGATCAAAGACGGTAAAATTCTGCAGGCAGGAACAACCCAGGAAATTCTGCAGCTGGCGGATGCTGACTGCAAAAGCATTGACCTGAGAGGAAAAACCGTCACTCCGGGATTGATCGATTCACATTATCATTTAATGTACTATGGCGCGCAGTTTTGGCCGGGATACCTGAATATCCGTCATCCTGTCGTCACTTCCAAGGCTGATCTTTTGCAGCTGCTGCAGCAGCATGTCGCTTCACTCCAGCCGGGAGAATGGATCTCCGGCAACCAGGGATTTACCCTGAGGATGTTTGAAACCATCAATCGTGGGGATCTGGATGCCGTTATTCCCAATAATCCCGCCTATCTTCGCCACTGCAGCGGCCAGTATTCTGTGGTCAATTCCGCGGCCCTGGACAGTGCCGGCATCGATAATAACACCCCCAATCCACCAGGCAGTTTGATCATGCGTGATGAGCAGGGTAATCCCACGGGCATTCTCTCGCATTATCCGGCTGAAAATCTGGTGGGACAATATGCCGCAGGCTATGGTGATCGAACGGATCAACAAAAGTTTGAAGATATTGAACGCGGTCAGCAATTGGCATTCGAGGCGGGTTACACCTCGGTGCAGGATGTTATTGTCGGCAGTATCAGAGACATCATGCTCTATAAACAATATGCCGACAGCGGTCTGCTTAAAATCCGCCTTTACGCCATGCTCTACATCGATGTCGAACAGGAGGCGGATACGTTGGCCAAGATATTCAAGCCGGTCGATTCCGGACTGTTTCATTTCGCCGGTTGGAAACTGGCCATGGACGGAGGGATCGCCGCGCGCACGACGCTGTTCTATGACAAGTCTCTCTATGCGGCGCAGATTTCCTACCCCTATCACACTCAGGATGAGTTGAACCGCATGGTGCAGACGCTGCACAACACCGGCCTGCAGGTGGCCGTGCATGTGAGCGGCGATGAAGGCATCGACATGACCCTCACTGCCTTGGAGGCGGCGATGAAGGCTAATCCCCGCCCGGAGCCGCGACACCGCATCGAGCATGGACTGTTTCCCACGGCTTCGGCCTTGCAGCGAATGAAAGAAAACGGCATCATCCTCTCCACACAGCCACAGTGGATCTCCTGGTACAGCGACGGCTTTGAGCAGGCAACGGATGCGTCCGCTATGGCGAATCTGTTGCCGATGAAATCCATGCTGGATGACGGCATCCATCTGGCCTTTGGCTGCGATGTGCCCGCTTCACTATATCAGGAACCCAAATGGGCTTTTAATGGGGCAATTCTGCGGCGTTCAGTGCAGTCGGGAATCGTTTACAATCCGGAGCAAAAACTCTCCGCTCAGGAGGCGCTGCGCATTCATACCATGGGGTCAGCCTATGCCGGCTTTGCCGAAACCACGACCGGTTCGCTTGAACCGGGCAAATTCGCCGATTTGGTGATCTGGTCTCACGATCTGTACACCATGAGCCCGTCGAAATTGATCGATCTCGCGGCTGAATTGACCATGGTTGGCGGCAGGATTGTTTACGATGCCGGCGAGAACGTGGTGGTTTCTGTGGCATCATCTCCTGCGGAACTGCCGATTCCGCGGCGAGTGGAATGGCTGCAGAATTATCCCAATCCCTTCAATGCTTCGACCACTCTGCAATTTGTTCTGTCAGCCACTGCGGATGTCGAGATCACCCTGTACACGCTGCGCGGTGAAGAATTGCGCAAATGGCGCTTTGAATCCTGTCCGGCAGGGCTGCGCACCTTGAATTGGGATGCCGTTGACCAGGCCGGGAAACCGGTGGCCGGTGGAATGGTCCTCTGCTCGATTCGGGTGGGTGAAGAGAGGGTGGTGGCCAAATTGATTTTGCTCAAATGAGACGCAAAGTGTTGTCGTGAGTTTCATTTTTCATAACCGGCTTTATTCAGAGTGGAAATCAGGACAGTTCTGCAAAAAGTGGTGGATAAACAAAGGAATTATTCAAAATTATTTCTTTGCGTCTTCGCGGCTTTGCGTGAGTCTTTTATCATTGCACATATTGGATATGGATCAGAGGTTGAAAAATACTTTTGATACAGCCCCGGAGAAGGGGTGGGAGCACGGCTGCCAAATTGTCATTTCGAGCGCAGCGAGAAATCTTGGCATCGGCGCAAGGAATCAGTGCAGATAAGATTTCTCCTCGCTGCGCTCGTCGAATGGCACTCAGTCCCTTCCGCGATCTCCCCCGAAATAATACTGAGGACGACGGTCAGCAAAGAGATCATTGTGCCGAGTCAGCTTTTTGCTTCGCGCTTGTTCCACGTTAACATCAATCGAACAGATGCTTTCCTCGTCCTTGCCGGCAGCAGCCAGTATTTCACCGAACGGTGAAATAATCTGGCTGCAGCCGGTAAAAGTTAAGCGGCCGTGAGGACGCTCATCCATGCCGATGCGGTTGGCGGTCACGGCAAAGACACGATTCTCTAAACAACGGGTGATCATCGCTTTTTGACAAAACGGCAGCACCAAATTAGCGGGATGACAGATAATATCAGCCCCAAGAAGCGCCAATGAGCGGACCGATTCTGGAAAAAACCAGTCAAAACAAATCATCATCCCAAGCCGCGCCGAACCGATATCGACGACAAAAAAGGGGATTTCTCCCGGTGAAAACCACGTTTTCTCTTCATTGAACAGATGAATTTTGCGATATACCGAGATAAAACCCGATGGCCCAACCAATACGGCTGAATTAAATAAGGAATCTTTATACCGTTCAGCTACACCGGCGACAATATGGCACTGTTTTTTTGCCGCCCATTCAATCAGAAACTGTGTGGTTCTGCCATCGGGCACTGATTCCGCAAACTCGGCAGCTTCCAACGCACTGCTGAAATAGTAGCCACAATGAAATAACTCGGGCAGCACAACCAAATCGGCGGAAATACCTGGCAACAGCGCTCCGGCTGTCGTCAGGTTTTCGTCTACTTTGCCGAAATGACAATCCATCTGTAAAAAAGCGATTTTCATGATCGCCTCCCGGAAAAAAGGAAACCGGCAAAAGTGATTTATGAGACCGTATAGACGGCCTTGAGAACATCCACAGAATTGCCTCCGACTCTCATCTCAAACTGCCCTGGTTCGACGACCCGCTTCCAGTTTTCGTTCAATAAAGCCAACTTTTCCGGTGGTATGTCAAAGGTCACGGTTTTACATTCACCTGCCTGCAAATGAATTCTCTTGAAATCGCGCAATTCGGTGACCGGTCGCGTCACCGAAGCAACGATATCATGAATATACAACTGCACCACTTCCTCACCATCCCGTTTTCCCGTATTGGTAATGTCAACCATCACCATCACGCGAGTCCCCGGAGCACCGGTATTTGAGCTGAGTCGCAGGTTTGAGTACTGAAATGAGGTATAACTCAGCCCAAAACCGAACGGAAACAACGGTTGGTTATCCTCGAACAAATATCCGCGATTGGCCGAGGGTTTTTTATTATAGAAAACAGGCAGATGGCCGACTGAGCGGGGATAAGTAATCGGCAGTTTCCCGCCGGGATTAACATTGCCGAACAAAATATCCGCCACGACACGCCCCGTCTCCTCACCAAGATACCAAATATCCAGGATCGCATGCACTGAATCCAAAACGGAGGTGAGAGCGATGGGGCGACCATGATTCATCACCATGATCACCGGTTTACCCGTCCCGGCGATGGCATGGATGAGCTCTTCCTGTTCACCAACCATTTCGAGAGAGGCTCGATCTCCCAAATGATCAGTTTTCCAGGCCTCCCGACAGGTCTGTTCATTATCGCCGACGCAAAGAATGACCACATCAACGTTTTGAGCAACCCGCACGGCTTCCGCGATCAGTTTTTTATTGTTTACCGGATCGGTCTGCACAACCTCATCGGCAAACCAACTGGCGTATCCCTCGGTAATGCGACATCCTTCAGCGTACTCTACCTTAATTTTCCCTCCAACAAACTCTTGAATGCCGTACAGCAAATCGATGCCGACACGCGGTTCATCATTGTAACCACCAAGATGAATATCCGCGGCGTTGGGTCCGATGACGGCCAGAGATTTGATTTTATTGATGTCCAGCGGCAAGAGATGGTCTGCATTCTTGAGCAAAATGGCCGCCTTTTCACCGGCTTTGCGCGCTAGTAGTCGATGCCTTGTGCATCGCGTGATCGATTCAGCCAGGTCTGGG
>RPQV01000411.1 GCA_003818595.1 Calditrichota bacterium | reverse complement strand
TCGCCCTCCACCTTTTATGAGCTCAAACTCAGTCAGAACAATCAAAAAATGTCCAGCTATCTGTATGAGGATCCTTATCGCGTGCCGGATTACCTGGTTCGCGTGAACATGGATACCTCCAAAGGAGTGTTTGAGAGTTACATTTTGGATCCGACAACCGATGAGGGTCAAAAAGAGCTGGAGCGCGTCAAGGTGAACCGCATCAGCTATGATTATGTCGTTGATCCCGAAAATCCGGAGGGATATGTGCATCCCGACTGGCAAAAAGCTCCCACCAGTTACAGTTTTCGCAATGTCGGCATGGACATGAATCATATGTATCGCAATTCACGCTATTGGGTGGGCAAGTTTGATCTGACCAGCCAAATCCATCGATCCCACCAAGTTAAAACCGGATTCGAGCTGCGTCTGCATGACCTGGATTACGAGTCTTTTACCATCCGCCCTAAAACGGTCGAAGGAGAAGAAGTGACGCCCTTTCAGCCGGATGTTCTATCCACTTCGACTCGCTACCATGATCTCTATAATCGGACGCCCAAAGAATTTTCCGCTTATTTGCAGGACAAGCTGGAGTTCAAGAATTTAATCGTCAATCTCGGCCTGCGATTCGATTATTTTGATCCCCAAACCGTCCAAATCGCTGATCCTACGGATCCCGATATCTATTATCCCTACCGAAATTCGCATCGATATCGCAACTGGATCGATCCGCCCGATACTTTGACTTTCAAGGAATTGGAGCAATACATTTCCCAATTTGAGGAGTATACGCCGGATGAACGCCGTGCCTTTATGCATAAAGAGGTGGAGGCGAAAATGCAGATCAGTCCCCGGTTGGGCATCTCTTTTCCCATCACTGACCAAGGCGTGATTCATTTCTCCTATGGACATTTCTTCCAAATTCCGGAATTTGAATATCTCTACGCGACTCCTGATTTCAAGCACGGCGCCGGCGCCGGACGATACCTGTTCGGCAATCCCGATCTCAATGCCCAAAAGACGGTCATGTATGAAATAGGTCTGCAGCAGCAGTTGAGTCACACCGTCGGCATGGATTTTTCCGTATTTTACCGCGATGTCCGCGACTGGGTAGGCGCCAGTCCGATGATCCAGGCCTATCTGCCGAATGTTCAATATTCTCAGTATGCCAACAAAGATTACTCCAATGTCTATGGTTTCACCTTGAAAATGCAGCGGCGCTACAGTGATCATTTTTCCGCCAATCTGGATTACAGTTTTCAGATTGCCGAAGGCACCTATTCCCAGCCGACGGATGCATTTTACGCTCTGCAGAGCAACGAGGAGCCCAGGCTGAACCTGATTCCATTAAATTGGGATCAACGTCATACCCTCAATGCCCGAGTGGTTTATTCGCTCTCCGGTTGGACGTGTTCACTGATTGGACAGTTATGGTCGGGTCGACCCTATACGCCGACTTTTCCGACCGGCGAAGCGCGGGGAGAAGCTTCGTTCAGCGGACTGCAGGAGAATATGTCGCGGAAATCGAGATGGGAAATGGTGGATTTGACGGTCAATAGACGTTTTCAGATCTCCAAATATTATCTTGATCTCTATATGAATGTATACAATCTCTTTGATATTCAGAACGAACTCGCTGTTTATTCCGACACCGGCACTGCCCGTTATACCAGCACGATCAATCCGGATAAAATTCCCTATGATCCCCTGAGGATCGGCACCATTGATGAATTGGTCAAGCAATCAGGCTGGTATAACTCACCCCGTCAGATTCAAGTCGGTATGGCGCTGGGTTTTTGACAGGCGCATGAAGGAGATAACAATGAACAAATATTTCATCATATTATCGCGAATGGCTTTCCTGGTCGGCATCATCTCTTCCTGGCTCTTTGCCCAGATGGAGGAGCTGCATGGAGATTATCTGGAGTATCGCCGGGGAATCCATTCGGGCAACAAATTCAGAACCACATTTTATAACGACGGGTACTTTGGCGCTAAAAATCAGCCGCCGGATATCGGCGGCGAATGGCCGATCAATTCCGGTCGATTGTATATGTGGGATGCTGATTTGTTTGTCGGCGCTGAGGTCATCGACAGCGAGGGAGCGCTGAAACATATCATGAGTGAAGTCCTGAGCAATGAATTGTCATGGTCGATCGGCGACCGCAGTCCTTCGGGTGAACCGTGGACTTTTTTGCCTCTGCCCGGTTTTGCCAATCCCGACACAACGCTCGTGGCCATGAGCAAATTAAAGTTCTCATGGCCGTACTTTTGGCCGGATAAGGTGGAGGACGCTGTTGATCCCGGCTGGGCAGGTTCATGGAATGGTTATTTTGGTAAAAATGTCTTCAATGCGGACGAAGAGAGCTATTCGGTTTCCGATGACTATGCCAACGCCGAATTCAAATTCTATCCCGACAGTTCAGACTTGACGCGTCGCGGACTGGGAATACGCAACTATACTCGCGGTTTCCAGTGGTCCAATACTCTGGTCGAAGACATCCTGTTTGTGCTCTATGATTTTGAGAACGTCGGCACCACCAATCATGACAAAGTGGTCTTTGCTTATAAATTCGGCAACAACATGGGACAGACGACCAAGGGCGAGGACGGATCCGATGACTGCGGCACTTATCTGCTGCAGGATGATGTGGCTTTTCTATATGATTATGACGATATCGGTTATGGCGGATTTTCGCCCGTCGGACTTTTCGGCGGCGCTTTCCTGGAAAGTCCGGGAAATCCATTTGACGGCATCGATAATGACGGGGACGGCAAAGAGGGAGCAGGAGCCGTCATTGCGGAAGAGATGTTCCTGCCGGAAACCCTGACGTTAAACGCTCCGATTGTCCTGATTGATTATCAGAGTTTCACCCGCAGAGTGATGACGCTGGCCAAGGCTTTGGAGGAAGCCGGCGGGGATACGCTCAAGATCCGCTACCAGGATCAAATTTTCAAATACTGGAACGGCAAACTATTGGAGGAAAATCCCTATAACCTGGTGGATGACAACCTGAATGGTCTGATTGATGAAAACACCGGCTCCACTTTTGGCTCCGATAATGTCATCATGACGACGTATCTCTACATCGGCGCAAAATGCGTTGATTATTTGACCGGAGAGGGATTGGATAATCCCCTACTCGATGAACGACGCGATGACGGCATCGACAATGATCATGATTGGAACCTCGTTTTTGATGACCTCGGCGCCGATGGGGCGCCGTACACCTATGACTATGGAGAAGGCGACGGCAAACCGACGTTCGGCGAACCCCATTTTGACAAGACCGATATCGATGAAACCGACATGATCGGCTTGACAAGTTTCACCCTCTATCGATATGAAGAAATACCTCACTGGGAGGATGAACTTGTGTGGGAAAATGTTCAACCCGGATTTTTAGATGATGTGCTGCAGAATGCCAATGTGGAATTGTTATATGGTTCCGGTTTCTTTCCCATGCCGGTACAAAAGATTGAACGTTTTTCCATGGCCATACTCTGCGGTGAAAATCAGGACGACTTTATTGATAACAAGCAGTGGGCGTCCAAGGCGTACAGCGAGAATTATAATTTTGCCAAAGCGCCCAGTCTGCCGATTGTCCGGGCAGTGACGGGCGACAAAAAAGTGACTTTGTTCTGGGATGACTTTGCCGAACAGTCCACTGATCCTTTGACCGGACTTGATTTCGAGGGATATCGCGTTTATCGTTCGACAGATCCGGCGTTTCGGGATATGAATGTCATCACCGATGGAAAGGGTTTGGATTTGGCGCGAAAACCGTTGGTACAGTTTGATCTGATCAACGAATACGAGGGTTATTCCGAGATTCCTTTTGTCGGCAAAGGGGTCCAGTTTTGGCTTGGCGACAATACCGGAATCGTTCATACGTGGACCGATACCACGGTGCGGAATGGATTTACTTATTATTACGCCGTGACCGCTTATGACCATGGCAGTGTGGAACTCAAGATTCCTCCGTCCGAGACCAATTATTCCATCACCCTCAGCCCATCCGGCGACATTGAAGAAAAAGGTCCCAATGTCGTCATCGCCCGACCTGAGGCGCCGGCGGCAGGTTATGTTGCCGCTCGTTTGGATTCGGTCAAACTATTGTCCGGCGGCACGACCACCGGTCGAATGGGCTATAAGATCATGGATCCGAGTCTCATCAAAGATGGGCACGTCTATCATATCACCTTTGAAGACACGCTCATTGAAATCAACAATGGGCCGGACACGTTGAGGACGAACTATTTTTATCTGACGGATGTCACCAAAGCCGACACTCCTGACACGCTGATCGCCAGGAG
>RPQV01000410.1 GCA_003818595.1 Calditrichota bacterium | reverse complement strand
GGCTTCGACTCCGCTCAGCCACCGAGACTGGTTATTTCGAAGCGTCAGCTGCATCTCTTTTCTGCAGCAGATAAGATTTCTCCTCGCTATGCTCGTCGAAATGACAAAAAAATATCGGGATTGAGCCGGAAAATAGACTGATTCTTTATGTCCTTTACGGTGTGAAATGTTAGTGATCTTTGCAGTGGATTGAAGCTCTTCCGAGATGAACAAACACCATTTGTCAATTTAAAAAAATAATGGTATACTTTATCAATACAGACTATTTTCCTCAAGTATTGATCATTCAATGATAAGGATTGTGTTATGGCAAGATTCGAGCGTCTGCAGGTTTATCAGGTTCTACTGCAAAGCGGTCTGGTGCCGCTGTTTTATTGTCCGGAGGCTGATGTCGCGAAAAAGATCGCCGAAGCCGCGGTTGAAGGCGGGGCAAAGATCATCGAGTTCACCAACCGTGGAGATCGCGCGCTGGACGTCTATAAAACGTTAAACGAGTTTTGTGCGATGCAGCGGAAGGATGTTATTCTCGGCGTCGGTTCGGTTTTAGATGCTCCAACCGCAGCTTTATATATTGCGGCGGGCGCCAATTTCATCGTCGCCCCGCTCTTTGACATCGAAACCGCGCGGCTGTGCAACCGACGAAAAATTCCCTACCTTCCCGGGGTCGGCAGCGTCACCGAGATCAGCAAAGCCGAGGAGTGGGGAGTCGAAGTTGTGAAATTATTTCCTGGAAAAGAAGTCGGCGGTCCTGGTTTCATAAAAGCTGTGAAAGGCCCGATGCCGTGGACGCGCATCATGCCCACCGGCGGGGTGGAAGCCACGCGGGAGAGCATTCGTTCGTGGTTTTCTGCCGGCGCCTGTGCCGTGGGAATGGGCAGCAATTTGGTCACCAAAGAGATGCTCGCCGGTAAAGACCTTTCGGTGCTCATCGAACGCGTACACACTTGTCTCGAATGGATTCATGAGAAAACGGAATAGAGCGGTTACAATCGACGCAGGTGAAACCCTCCGTCCACATTGAGGATTTCTCCGGTGGAGAAGGTAAAATAGCCCTGCACGATTGCTGAGACCGCGCGGGCGACATCCTGCGGTTCTCCCCATCGATGAATGGGGGTCAGATCATGCTCAAATATCAACTTGTTGTACTTTTCAACGACGCCGGCCGTCATGTCAGTCTTGATGATTCCCGGACGGATTTCGAATACCGGAATGCCAAATTCGGCCAGACGATCCGCATATAATTGCGTCATCATGGCCATCGCAGCCTTTGACAGACAGTATTCCCCTCTGGATGGGGAGGAAGTATACGCGGAGATGGAGGATATGTTGATGATCTGTGGTTGATAACGATCCTCTTTTTTTTTCTCGGCAATCATCCACTTGGCGATCTGTTGGGTTAGAAAATAGGGTGCTTTAAGGTTGGTGTTCATCACCTGATCGTAACTTTCCTCATCCGCTTCCAAGATATCCAGACGTCTCTGTGGCGCTGTTCCGGCATTATTCACCAGCACATCCAATCGCTCATAGGCATCACCGAGCGCCTGGAGAATTCTATTTCGCTCTTCACGACTGCTGATGTCCGCATTGATGACCAGCGTCCGAACGCCCAATCGGCGACAGGCGGCGGCGGTCTCCTCTGCCGCTTGATGCGCTGATCGATAGACAATGGCGACATCGAAATGGAGGCCGGCGAGCGTTTCAGCGATCGCTCGGCCGATTCCGCGGGCGCCGCCGGTGATCAGTGCTGATGAGTTCATTTTGCTCCTTTTTGTTAAAAATACAGTCTTTGTACTTTTAATGCAAGCCGAATTGTTACTTGACTGATAATTTATTTTTTATAAATTGAATAATTCGATTGTTCGCAAAAACCGCATGATTGCACAACAGCACAGCGCGAGGAGGAAATGATGTATTTTGGCATTTGGGATATTGTTGTTTTTGTCGTTTTTGTCATCTCGGTCATCACCGTCGGCATGATCAAAAGCTCCAAGGCGGGAACAGGAGAGGATTATTTTCTTGCTGGACGAGGCTTGATGTGGTGGTTAATCGGTTTTTCTCTCATTGCCGCTAATATTTCAACGGAACAGTTTGTCGGTATGAGCGGAAATGCTGCCAGTCATGTCGGTCTGGCCATTGCCAGCTATGAATGGATGGCTGCCATCACCTTGATCGTCATCGCTTTTACCTTTTTGCCCTATTTTTTGCGGGCAGGCATCTATACCATGCCTGAATTTCTTGAAGTCCGCTATAACGCCGGCGCCCGCACCATCATGGCGGTCGCAACCCTGTTCATCTATATGTTGCTTTTGGGTTCAGTGACCTATTCCGGTGCTTTGACCATCAGTACCATCGCCGGTCAGATGAATTATCATGTGTCGCTGACGACTGGTGCTTTGGTGATCGGCATCATTGCCATGCTCTATGTGGCGGCAGGCGGATTGCGGGCATGCGCCTGGGCAGACTTGATTCAGGGAAGTGCACTGATCATCGGCGGCGCCGTGATCATGATTTTTGCTTTCATCAAACTCGGACGTGTTGATCAGGCCGCTCATTTCGTTGATGTGACCACCGGCACTGTGGCTGTCGCTCCGCTCTCCCCTGATCAGGGTGCGATTAGCCGTTTTTGGGATTTGAACCGCGTGCGGATGAACATGTTTCTGCCGAAAACCGACACCGTTCTGCCGTGGACGGCGTTATTGTTGGGATTATGGATCCCCAATTTTTACTATTGGGGTCTCAACCAGTACATCACCCAAAGGACGTTGGGCTCCAAGTCTCTCGCGCAAGGACAAAAAGGTATTGTTTTTGCCGCTTTTTTAAAGCTTCTCATCCCATTTGTCATCGTTATTCCCGGCATCATCGCCTTTAATCTGTTTTCCAGCGAAATGCAGAGTGAATCGGTTCGCGACAATGCCAAAGTGATGGCCAAATATCTCAAAGCCAATCCCAGCACAGCGGTTGTCACCAAAGTTGAAGCCCCGAACGAAGAGTTGATCGCCGGGTGGGGCTCTGAAGGATTCCTGCTCGCTATTTTTAACGATGATGCGGGGATCAAGAAAATGCAAAATCGCAATCCTTATGTTTTGCCGATCACACGGGCCGATTTTGTCGATGCAACTGCCAAGACAAATTCTTTATTCGTCAGCGAGGACAAGGCATGGAGTCGAGTTTATCCGGCATTGTCCGCAGAGGTTGAGGCGTATAACATCAAAATTAAAGCATCGTCGGGCATCAATCCTAAATTATTGCCGACCGAGAAGTTTATTGCTTACAAGTATGATACGGCGATGGCGCAATTGCTGGGTAAGGTGCTCCCCGGCGGTGTGGGCATTTTCGGCTTTGTCATTGCCGCTCTGCTCGGTGCTGTTGTCAGTTCGTTGGCGGCTATGCTCAATGCGGCATCGACGATTTTTACCATGGATATCTATAAAAAATTTCTCAGTCCGTCTGCAGGACAAAAAGCGATCGTATTTTTGGGACGCGTGTGCGTGGTTGTTTTTACATTCATTGCCATCTTTTTGGCGCCGCAATTGGGTAATCCCAAAATCAGCAACAGTATTTTCACCATCATTCAAGAGAGTCAGGGATTCATTTCGCCCGGCATATTGGCTGTATTTATGTTTGGTCTGCTTTTCCGTAAAGCGCCTCCGATGGCGGGTGTTGCCGGCTTATTGACCAATATTGTGGTCTATGGCGGTCTAAAAATTATTGCTCCGCAACTTCAATTCCTGAACCGTATGGCTATATGTTTTGTCATTTGTCTATTGGTCATGGGCGCAATTACTGCCTGGAAACCGCTTTCTCAACCCGTGGTCTTTAAACAGCAGACGAATATTGATCTCAAATCATCGAAAAATGCTTTGGCTGCAGGGTTACTGGTCATCTTCTTGACCCTGGTTCTGTACGTAGTGTTTAGCCCGTTGTTGGTCGCTCGATGAACTTAACCCTCCATCAACATAATATTACATTTGGACAAATATGAAGACTCGGATCAGCAAAAAATTTCAGACGTGCTTTACCGGATGGCCGCGTATTTTTGCCGCTCCTGGACGTGTCAATCTGATCGGTGAACACACCGATTATAACGACGGATTTGTGTTTCCCATGGCCATTGGTTATTATACCACTATTGCCATTGTACCAACCGACGATCGCAAATTGTATATTCGTTCGGAACAAATGGGCGAATTGATTGCCATCGATTTGGAGCAAAATTCACAACGTCGCTCGCATTGGAGTGATTATATTGCCGGAATGGCCTGGGTGCTCGAACAGGAAGGGATTCGACTCCCGGGC
>RPQV01000409.1 GCA_003818595.1 Calditrichota bacterium | reverse complement strand
TCATCAAGCGACAGTCTCGGGATGGTGCCGCTGCTTTCAGCGGTCTGCAGTGTCGGCGGCAGGTGATAGCTGTGAATCACCTGGTCATTGCAGACCAGAACAGCCCGCTCAATACAGTTCTCCAGTTCTCGCACATTTCCCGGCCAGTGGTACTGACGCAACATGTCTATAGCGGGCGTGGAAATGCGTTTGATCGGCTTGCCGTGCTTGCGTCCATATTTCAACATAAAGTGATCCGCCAGCAGCAGAATATCCGTCGGCCGCTCGCGCAATGGCGGTAAAAAGATGGAAAATACATTCAGCCGATAATATAAATCCTCGCGGAATTTATTCTTTTTCATATTTTCTTCGAGATTGGCATTCGTGGCGGCGATCACCCGTACATCGACCTTGACAGACTCTGACCCGCCAACTCGTTCAAATTCTTGTTCCTGCAGAACGCGCAGCAGCTTCACCTGCGTCATGGGGCTTAGATCGCCGATTTCATCCATAAAAATCGTACCCCCGTTCGCCATTTCAAAACGGCCTTTGCGTTGTACTTTGGCATCGGTAAAAGCCCCCTTTTCATGGCCAAAAAACTCGGTCTCGATTAATGTCTCAGGAATTGCGGCGCAGTTGACGCGGATAAACGGTTTATTGGCGCGCAGTGAATTATAATGGATAGCCTGGGCGATCAATTCTTTGCCGGTGCCGGATTCGCCGCGGATGAGTACCGTAGTATCCGCCCGCGCCACCTGCATCACCTTTTCAAACACTTCGCGCATCTCATGGCTGTTTCCAATGATATTTTGAAAACTGAATTCATCCTTGAGTTTATCCTGAATTTTTGCGCTCTCTTCCAGCAGTTGACGACGGTCGCGTCTGCGAATTTGATCCAGTCGGATGGCCTGCACCAGAGCTGAAGCCACCAAAAGCAGGAATTTTTTTGCGCTTTCAAAATCCCGTTTTTGATTATACGGCAGATTAATAATCAACACGCCCAGGGTGGTATAATCCAGGATAATCGGCATACCGATGAAAGATTGTTCGCGATCGGTTTCAGGATTCCATGAGGCCATGCGGTTGAGAAACAGGGGTTCCTTACTGACTTGGGGTACGATGATGGGCTTACCCGTCTCTGCTATACGTCCGGTCAATCCTTCTCCCAATCGATATTTCGTCTTGGTTATCTCTTCGCGATAGCCGATGCTGGCAGCCATGAAAAGAGAAACCCCGTCTTCATCGGTTAGGAATACAGCACCTGACCTTATATGATAAGATTTTTGTAAAATCTTGAGGGTGGCGAGCAATGATTCTTTCAGGTCAAAGGTTCGCCCAATGGCATTATTGATCTCGACAAGAATGGACAATTTGTTAAGAACTCGACTGCTCTCTTCATGAGTATCGTCAACCGACATTGATCAATCCTTTAAATCAATTGTTATCACAATAATGTAAATGGATTGCCATAAGATACAAATTTGAAGGATAATAAGCAAGCATCACCTGGCTTTTAGCGGAATATTTGCTGATATTCGCCATAATTTATCCAATTTTCGATATTTTTCTCCAACATCTCGAAACGACAATCATCCAGGAAAAGCGGGAGTCAGATCGTTTCGGCCATTGCAGGCGGTTGATGAATTTTTAGACTGACGAATTCCCGCCCATGCTTCATTTTTGTAGCTTTAATCCGAAAAAAACCTGGAAATGTACTTTTCATTACTCTATTAAATCCTGAGATCAGATCATTAACAATATTATAATTAATATATTGAATCTCATTTTCCTTGTGGCGCAAAGCTTGCATAATGGGTAAAAAAAGAGTTCACATCACATCATCTGCGGATCAATTTTGCAAAAGCGATACCGCATTCAGGATTTACATGAATGCATTCGTATTCGCGGCGAAACCAGCAATGACGATATCAGCTGAAAGCAAATTTTATAATTTATATGGAGGAAATCATGATAAAATAGTGTAATTTGTTGTAAATTGAAATGATCAGGATTCAGTTTGGAATCGGACATTCCTTATTTTTAAGGATATCATGGTTTTCAGATTTTTATAACTCAATAAATCATAGGACGCTCCGAGTTGTACAACTCGGAGCAACATCAATCCATTTAATGAACATGGAGGTAAACATGAAAAAAATGAAACTGCTGATTTTGGTTCTGTTGGTGATCGTCCCTGTCATCGAGTCCGCTGAGATTGGTTTTTCAGGTGATGTTACCGTGGTTTCGACGTATGTGTTCCGTGGCCTGAAGCAATTTGACGGTGCTGCTTTGCAGGGAACCGGAGATTTTTCTTATGGTCCGGTCAACGTCGGCTTTTGGGTTTCCAGCTTTAACAATGCATTGTCAGTTGAAACGGATCCTTACATCAGCGTCACCCTGCCGACCGGCGACCTGGAAACATCCGTCGGCGCCTATCTCTTCAGCTATGACTTTTTTTCGAAAAGAGAGTACAGCATTTACGAGTTTTTCGCCACTGCCGGCTATGGAGCGCTGAGCGGAAGCTTTTATTTTACCCCGAAACAGGATTACAAGGAAGGCGACGAAACCGTGCAGCTGGTATCCGATGCTCTTTACTGGGTTGAATTGAGTGCGGGAACCACGTTCAAGGGAGCCGATCTAAGCGCAACTATTGGTTACGGCACCTTCTCTGCCTTTTTCACCACTGGAGATGCCGAAAAAGCTGCCGCCAACCTCCTTCTTTCAGCCGGAAAGAATCTCAGCGAAAACCTAAGTGTCAGCTGGAACTGGGGAATCGCTCTAGACGACTATACCGACAATATCTTTTTTCTCCGGGCCGGATACGGCTTTTAACCATTCATTATCGAATTTCCGGCTCCACCCTCTTTAGGAGCCGGAAATACTCCATCATTATTGTCGATTTTGTAGGCAATTGTTCAATTACCCACTTTATTGTCGCTTTTTTCACAGATCCCGTCCATCCTCATTCAGATTCATCAAGATCAGTTTGAATGCCATCAGCAGTACTGCACCACTATTCTACATCATCAGATCATTTTCCTGCATTATTGTATCTTTTCCAATTGTGATAAACTTTATTGTTATTTTATTAGATTATCCTGTCAATAGCATGAAATTTGTTAGATGTGTTAAATTAATGTTTTTATTGTCTGTTAGATACTCATCATAAATCAGCTCAAAACCTGCAAATTGGCATACTCTTTGATAAAAGAGATTTCAACATTCAACACAATAACTGTACACACATTCTCAATCAATTTTACAGAAAGGAAAATGAACACCATGTTTCGTTGGAGCTCCTTTTTGATAATCATCCTGGCAGCGACGGGAATCCTCAACGCAGCAGAAGCGCCCGCCATCGACAGCGGCGCCACTGCGTGGATGCTGACCTCGACGGCGCTGGTACTGCTCATGGTTCCCGGACTCGCCATGTTTTATGGCGGTCTTGTACGCACCAAAAACGTCATCGGTACAATGATGCACAGCTTTGCGGCGATGGGAGTGATGGCAGTCCTGTGGGTCATTGTCGGTTATGCCATGGCATTCGGCAACAACATCCTGGGCGGCTGGTTCGGATGGAATCCCGATTACTTTCTCTTGAGCGGTATTGATGATAAAATCATGTCCGCCGGAATCCCTGAATATGTGTTCTCCATGTTTCAGGGAAAATTTGCGATCATCACGCCCGCGCTCATCGCCGGTGCATTTGCTGAACGGGTCTCTTTCCGCGGCTATATCGTGTTTATCGCTTTGTGGGGAATCATTGTTTACAATCCACTCTGTCATTGGGTGTGGGCTGCTGACGGCTTTTTGTTCAACATGGGTGCTGCAGGCGCCATTGACTTTGCAGGAGGAACAGTTGTACATATCTCCGCAGGCGTCAGCGGCCTGATTGCCGCTCTTTATCTTGGCGCCAGACGCGGCTATCCCAAAACCGCCATGCCGCCCAGCAACCTGGTGATGACATTGATGGGTGCAGGACTGTTATGGGTGGGTTGGTTTGGTTTTAACGCCGGCAGCAGCATCTCCAGTGGTTTGAGCACTGCCCAGGCATTGACCGCGACCCAAACCGCCGCCGCCGCAGGCGCGCTCACCTGGATGGTCATCGAAGGATTGCATCAGGGCAAAGCGACGGCACTGGGATTTGCATCGGGAATTCTGGCAGGACTGGTCGCTGTCACTCCGGCCGCCGGCGTGGTACAACCTGTCGGCGCCTTGGCTCTGGGCATTATTGCAGCGATTCTCTGCTACCTCGCTATTATCATCAAAAACAAGCTGGGATATGACGACAGCCTCGATGCCTTTGGTGTACACGGCATCGG
>RPQV01000408.1 GCA_003818595.1 Calditrichota bacterium | reverse complement strand
CGATGTTTCTGAAGATTAATACGGATTGTCAGTCTATTCATTCAAAAAGTGGATCGAAAAATTTTTTCAAATCACCAGCGCTAAAATCGCCAACAGATCGATGATGATCAGCATGAAACTGATCTCTTTTGCTTTGCCGGTCAGCGTCTTGATGACCGTCCAACTCAAGAATCCCCAGATGATTCCCTGGGTGATCGAATGGGTCAGTGAACAAAAAGGAAAAGATCACCGGCCACAGCGCCGGTTTCAGAGAACCAATGAGATCCAGTTTGAAAAGGAGGCTGAAATCAGGAGGCGCCGACAAACCTTTCCACGTCACCATCGCCTGGTCGCCCCAAAAGCGGCCGATCGGAATAGCCAGTATTGTGGTGACGACAATGCCGATGTTCAGCGCTCCGCGCACGCGCAGCACTGCCAACACCGCCGTGATTGCCAGTCCTGTCAAAAATGTGAGAGTGACAACATCCATTTCCCCCAATCCGATCACCGTCATCGGATTGGCGACGACGAACTTGGCATTGATGAATCCCAGGGTGGCAATGAAGAGCCCGATGCCGGAAGCGACGGCATAACGCAGTTGTTTGGGAATGGCATTGAGGATGGCCGTGCGCACATTAAAGACGGAGAGGAGAATAAAGACAATTCCCGACCAGAAGACCGCGCCAAGAGCAGTCTCCCATTTGACGCCCATGCCCAGAACAACCGAATAGACGAAAAAAGCGTTGATGCCCATACCAGGCGCGAGGACGATTGGGTTGTTGGCATAAAGCCCCATGGCAATGCTGCTGAAGGCGCTCACCAGCACAGTGGCGGTCAGCACGCCGCTGAAAGGCAAATCAGCAGCAGCCAGGATCGCCGGATTGACGACAATGATGTACATGGCAGCCAGAAACGTCGTCACTCCGGCAAGGAGTTCGGTTTTGACCGTCGTCTTGTTTGCGTTGAGTTTGAAATAATCGTTCATGGCGTCATCTCCATGTGTCTAAAGAGACAATTTCTCAATACATTCAATTGCTGGAAAAATCCTTTGTCATTTTCCGCCTGCCGCCATTCAGCAGAAATCTCCGCAATGAATTGAGTAAATTACGTAAAATCTATTTTATCGATTTGGGCATACGCAATGCATTGATCAAAAACTTTAATCCTCTCAACCTGCGGACGGATGTTGAAGCGCCGTGGGAAAATTTTCTGATCATCGAGCGGATGAAAAATAATATGACTGGCGATCGCTATGTCAACAGCTATTTTTGGCGGACCCATCAGCAACAAGAACTGGATTATTTGGAGGAAGCTGATGGAAGATTGATCGCCTATGAATTCAAATGGAGATCCGGCACGTGGCGCCCGCCAAAAGCCTTTTCGGCGGCCTATCCGGGGAGTTCATCCGCGCTGATTCATCAGGAAAATTATTTTGAATTCCTCGAGTTGTACGATTAGGGGCGATATCAAAAGTCCTTCTCCAGCTCATCGACAACTCCCCATTGATGAAACATCTTGCCCGACCTCGCACAGACGCCAAGGCATAAAGAGATCGATGACCGGCATAAATGGTGGCATTTAAATCATCGCCCACCTTGATTAAAATTGATCAACGCAGATGCAGAAAATTCCCATAATGAACAAGCCCCCCTTTGTGCCTTCGTGTCTCCGTGCGAGGCCTCATCGTTCTCGGGAAAATATCCTTGGCTGCCCCCTTTCCGACGCCTTCATGATCTCACACCTTGAGGAATATTTTCTTTTTATAAAGGAAGAGCAAGAATAACCATTTAACCGCGAACACGCAGATCGCCCAAAAGAGCGGCCGGAAATCACCCAAATGATGGATGAATCCCTGCACAAAAATGTGGGCGATGACGCCGAAATCGAATACAGCCTGGGCGATATAAATGGTGATCGAGTTCATGCCGATGATCACAAACGGGAACGCCCACTTTTGCCAACCGCGCACGTCGATGATCCAGTAAAACAGCGCTAACAATAGCAGACTCCATCCACCCGCATAAAGCACATAAGAGCTGGTCCAAATCAGCTTGTTGATCGGAAACACCAAGTTCCAGATCAGCGCGATGATGAGAGAGCCGACGCCGGCGAGCGCCAGAAAGCGCACTTTTTTCTGCTGCACTATATTGCTGCGCAGCAGGTGTCCTGCCAATACACCCAGGAGCACTGTAGCAACCGCGGGAATGGAACTGAGCAATCCTTCATTATCCCCGAGTTCAAAACAACAAAAGCGTCCAGGAAGGAGCAGGCGGTCAATGAAAGACGCGAGGTTGCCTTCGGGCGTCAGCACGTTCATACCATATCCGGGAACGGGAATCAGAGCCATCATCAGCCAATAGACCAGAAGAATGGCGGCTGCCCATATCGCCTGTACTTTGGGTTTGCGCACATGAATGACGATCAGTGCCGCAAAGAAATAGCAGACGGCAAAACGCTGCAACACCCCTGCGTAACGCATCTCGGCAAAGTTGAGTCCGAGGATGCCGTTATTGACCAGTCCGAGGATGAACAGCAGCGCACTGCGCCGGATGACATGGGTGTAGAGTTTTCGCTTGCTGTCCCCGCGCTCAATATACTTGGTCAGGGTGAAGGGCATGGTTGTGCCCATGATGAACATAAAGAGCGGAAAAATCAAATCGTAAAAGGTAAAGCCGTTCCATTCAGTGTGTTCAAGCTGCCGCGACAGGCCGAGGAAAAATGGGGTGCCGATGAGAGTGAACAGCGCCGGAAAAATGCTGTCTCCGCCGGTGATCCAGAACATATCGAATCCCCGCAGCGCATCGATAGAGACAATCCGCTTTGAAACCGCCTTGTCTTCTTTCATGCTCACATCCTTTGTAAAGTCCTGCAGTTTTGTCAGCAGCCAACGCGATGCCCGCGTGTTGGCCGCTGAAACGATAGATAAAATTTGCAGAAAGATAAGCGAAAAAGATGTGAATTCAAATGGAAAAAGCACAAATAGATGAAGGAATGCTGCTTTCGAAATTTCTTAGCCCTTCCTCATCTTCGCGATTTTGCGCGGGCATTGCGCGAGCTTCATCGCGGCTGCAAAACAGGTTTGCCTGATGCTCTCCTCAAACACTCATCGCAGGAATCCTTTTGATCAAATCCCTCAACTCATCCTGATTTTCCTGGCCGATGGTGAACGCGTCAACATACTCCTGAGCGAGAATAAAGCGCAGACACTCATCCACCTTGTCGCGCAGTTGACCGGCGCCGAAAATCTTCATACCGAGGACACTTTTACCCTGCTCATGCAGGCGCTGCAGAATCGGGATGACAATCTCCGGTTTGTCGTCCATGCTGGCGCCGAACGGATTGATGCGCGCCAGATCGACCTGCACCCAATCCGAATCGGCCGCAGCCTGCAAGGCGCCCAACGTGTGACAGGAAACCCCGTGAGCGCGGACGACGCCCTGCTGCCGCAGTTTCTCCAGCTCCTCCATGCCACCGGCCTTGATTACCGGCCAGTTGGGATCGGTCATAAAGTGTAAAAGCACAATGTCGAGATAATCAGTGCCGATCTCCTGACGAAAGCGGTCAATGTCCGCCCGCATCTCCTCGGCCGTGGTGGCATGGGTTTTGGTGAGGATCACCACCTTTTCGCGCGGCACGCGTTTAAGTGCCTCCTTGAGATGAGGATGGGTTCCGTATTGATCGGCAGAGTCCCAAAAATTGATCCCCTGTTCGAACGCCGCATAAAGCAGATCAGCGACGCCTTCGATGCCGAGCTTGCGCGTCTGATTCGAGCGGCGATTGACGCCATGAGTGCCGGTTCCCATAGCCAGTCGCGATGCCTTGATGCCGGTTTTGCCCAGGGTGACAATATCATTGGCATATTTCTTCACCGCCTCCGCCCTTAGCGGAAGACGAAACGGGAAAAAGGCTGCTCCTGCAGCGGCAGCACTGTATTTCAAGAATTCACGTCGTTTCATAGATGCTCCTCGTTGATTGATTCGAAATGTATCATAAAAACCAAATAATAAAGGATGATATTTCCCTCAAATTGTTAACAATGTTCATCGCCGCCCTGAGAAGATTCTTGCTTTCAATATATGACAATGTGTAAATTGCCCTGTGTTCGAGGGTTTTGCACCCGTATGTAATGATAAATGAATTCAAAGGGACTTGCTGCTTGTCGGCATTCCTGTCTTCCTGGACGAATTTTGTATCAATCGCAAGGAGAGGCAAATGATCAAGATCGGCAATCTTGAAACCGTGCCGCAAGAGTACATAGACGACCCTCATTTTGAATCCCCACTTCAAACCAAATTTCTCGGTGCCATGGCGGGTTGTGAGCAGCT
>RPQV01000407.1 GCA_003818595.1 Calditrichota bacterium | reverse complement strand
GATGTCCGTCTCCCGCACCGCGGCGGAGATTTGGGGAGCGCGGTGGATTTCCGGCTCTGTAAGCGATTCTTTTGTGCTCAAATCGCCGTCACTGGCGGCGCGATCTTTTGCCGGTTTGCCGATCATCATGGACGGCATCGGTCGACAATTGACCACCCTGCGCAGCCTGCTGCCCTATGCGTCGCACCTGGATTTTCCGGTTTATTTGTTGACCAAACTGCTCGACCGCTGGTATCCCGGCTGCACTCTTCAGCGGGAGAGCGATATTTCCGCGCTGTTGGGACTCACCTTTTACGAGGATGAATCGCCCAAGATCATCTTTAACCGCTTTGTTGAACAATGTCTGTTCGCTGTCCAACGGTTGCGAGAACAAGGCATTAATTCACTGGCGGAATTGGACACCTTTTATTACGGCCCTTTGTGGCAAATGGATTTCTCTCCCTACGCCTTTGACGCCGATTTTGTGCGCCAACTGCCGACGACGCCGGGAGTGTACGTGATGAAGGATTGTGAGGAGAGGATTATTTACATCGGCAAAGCCGTTGATTTGAATCGACGCATCCGTTCCTATTTTTCCGTCGAATCGCAGGCTGATCCGAAGCTGCAGCAAATTCACCGCCGCCTTTACTCCCTGACCATCCAACAAACGGGCTCGGAATTGGAAGCGCTGCTCCTCGAACAACAGATGATCGATGCCCATCAACCGCCCATCAACCGTCAGCGTTCGGTTCATTCCCGCAGTCATCGGCAGAAAGAACGATTCGAACGAATTCTCATTCTGCCTCATATTGATCCTGCCTGGGCGACGCTTTTATTTTATATTCCTGGACGGCTGATCAATGTGCAGATTTGTCAGCGCTCACCGACCGATCACGTCGTTCTTCATGAATGGATCACGCGGGCTTTTTTCACCATGGAAGAATCGGATATAGCAGCCGGCGAAGAAGAAATTCTCATCAGTTGGCTGACGCGCAATCACCAGGTGCGCAGCATCGACATGCGCCGTGTAGCCACTGCTGAAGAAGTGCTGCGTTTATTGGTCGATCATTTGAGTGGTCTTGAGGCGCATTCGGTCATTCAGGTTTGATCATGACGGTTGTGTAAAGTTGATGATGGCAAATCCCATGAGATCATTCCATTTATGGATTTCATCGCCTTTTGCGTCAAGGATCAAGTTCGCACGAAGAATTTATATGAGAGAAATAGATCGAACCCTATCGCTGTTATATAGACGCTAATGACAATTAACTATCCGGCAACCCAAACACCGTGGAGTGATTCATGGATAATCATGTATCTCCATTCATTAAAAAATCCAAGTCATGGATTATCAAGAGTGTTATTGGCAATTATTTCACCGCATTTCAACTTTTTGAAAAGATCAGTACTGCTTACAAGGAGGAAAAGCCGGAAATCGGATCGATTTATCTGCAATTAAAGACGTTGACGGAACTGCTTTATGCTGCCAAAGAATCATTGCATCTGATTTACAAACGACGCGATATTCGCAAGGCTGAGATTGAGCAGGATGTGCAGAAATTTGATCCCACACCTGTGGAAACCCAATTTATTCACAATATCGGTCTTTTATTTCATAAAGCGACCGTTGCGCGCGAGCTGCAGTACATGCTGGAATTTTATGAAGTCGAGCGGGATGAAGAACATGTGGAGCTGCAGGATTCCCTGGATGATTATATGCATCGGCTCATCAAGTTATTTCAAAATGGTCATGTGATTATTCGAGAGTTTCTCAAGATATTTGAAAACGACGCCGTGATCCTGTCCTATTTTTTTGAAAATCAGCCTGAAATCGAGCGAATTTTCGGTGAAAATATCGGCGCCATTCTGAATCATATTGATGATCTTGCGACTCGGGGTTATGTTCATGTGGCTGAATATTTTATCGAAAGCGGCTGGCGGGCGAAGGCGAAAGATCTGCTCACCAAAGCGCTTGAACTGCTGCCCGGAAATGATTATATTAAACAATTAATGGCTGCCTGTTGACGGTTTTTGTGAATATTCTGTTGCATCATACAAAAAAAAACAATATTTTTACGTAAACTATATTTCAGGAGGCTAAGAATGGCGATTAAGGAAGAGATGAAGGCCGGCATATCCATTTTAGAACTAAAAGGTAAAATGATGGGTGGCCCGGAGACAATTGAAGTCCATCAGAGAGTGAAGGATTTGGTGGCGAACGGCGTCACCAAAATAGTGATTGATCTGGGCAAGGTCAGCTGGATGAACAGTTCGGGAATCGGTGTGTTGATGAGCTCATTGTCAACCGTGCGCAGCGCCAACGGCGAGCTGGCGATTGCCAATGCGGAGGACAAAGTCAAGAGTCTATTCATCGTCACCAAAATTATTACCACCTTCAACAGTTTTGATTCTGTGGAAGCTGCTGTTGATTATTTGAAAAAATAGAGCTGAACCGAATCGAACCGTTTGCGTCGGTAGGGGTAGTGAAGGATGGGGCAGAAATGCCCCACACTTTTTTTATGGCGTGACGTTTGAAACGGTTTTGCTCACCCTCTGAAAAGGAAAATTTATTGTCCGATTCAATGCTTTAACATGAGAGGAAGTATGATGAAAAAGATACAAATTTTGTTTATCCTTGTGGCAGTTGGGATATTGGGGCTGACAGCAACCTCTCAGGCACAATTCGATCGGTCGCTCGATCCGGTCATCGTATATGGTTCGAAATGCACAAGCCTCAGGAACACTCCCATCGCTGACCTGAAAGTTTACAGTTTTCATTCGGCAACATCAAATTGGATACCGATCCCTTTCCAGGTGGATCATTTTAAAAAAGCGAACGACGTTCCGACTGATTCGACAAAGGTAATTGATTGGGAAGGTCACAAAAACCTCAATGATTTTGATGAAATTGTTTTTATGGCCAAGGATATGGGACAAAAAGCGCCCGATGCGCTGACCTGGCCGAATGATGAAGCGTCGCGCACAAAACAGCGTTACGAAGTCGTGTGCACCGATCCTTCAAACGGCAGCACGGCCTATGCCTATATTTATTCATCGACGACTCTTCCCCTCAGCAGTGTCTCTTATGTAACCTATAAAAATGACCGGATCAAGGGAGAGACGTACGGTATTGCGCACCATTCAGAGGTGGCTTCCGGCTTTCCCGATTCGCTGGCGATCCTCGGAAACAATGTGGACATTCTCGACAGCTGGCGTATTCGAGCCAAGATCGACAAGCTGGTCATTTCGGCAGATCTCGGCTTTGGCAAAGTTCCCTTTGCCGCGACAAAAATATCCTTTTCCGAACGCATGAAAAACACCGAGATCAAACTGAGCTACGGTTTCATCACGGTGACGGTGTTTGCAACCGCTTTTCATGAGACGGATGCACTGAAAATTAAAAGCGGCAGCGTCCGCGTGCTCCGCGAACACATTCTGGCGGTAGAGTTCAAAACCACCGGTCTGATTGACACTTCCCGCATTCCAATCACCACGATCTATTACGGCAAATCGATCGATTTCAAACCTTCATTTGGTTTGAATATCGGTGGAGATGTTCAGGAATTGGATCTGGAATATATAGAATTCAGTCAGGGATTTAATAGTCAATCCATGCAGGTCAAATTCTTCGGCAATGGTTTTGTGAGTGGAACCGCGCAGGATTCGCTGATCAACAAGAGTCCCGAAAATACCATCTTTAAAAAGGTATTGTCGGCAACCGATTGGCCGGGTAAACATTGGTACGGTTTTTCCGGCGCTGCGGGCAGTTCGATCAACAATGCCTCATTCTTTTCAATTTGCGAACTGAACGGCGAACGGATTATTCCCAATACTTCCCTGCCGCCGGCGCTTTTCTATTACGACTATAAGAATGATGCGGACGATGCCGCTATATATGGGATTTCCGGCCTGCGCATTTATGACTGGAAGAAAAAGACCACCAACGACGCCTTTGAAATCAATTCCCGTTTCCGCAGTTATTATTTACCCCAAAACAGCAAACGTTCCGAGATGCAGGCGTTGTTCAACAAGTACAGCCTGCCCACCACTCTGACGTTCAGCTCACAAATATATCCGGATCTGGTCAAGCCCGGCGTCGTGACCGATTTGCGCATCGTTGCCCGCACCGACACCAGCGTCACCCTGGCGTGGACAGCGCCGGGAGACGACGGCTACGCTGGAGGCAAGGCAAAATCTTATATCGTGCGCTACAGTGCTGTCGCGCCGACGGATATGACTGGCCCCGATAATGCGTGGTGGAATGCGACGACGACGCAAAACATTCACTGGACATTGTTGCCCGCACCGGCAGATCCCGGCACCCAGCAGACGTTGACCATAATGG
>RPQV01000406.1 GCA_003818595.1 Calditrichota bacterium | reverse complement strand
TTTTCTTTGAAATCCTTTTGTAGATAATCCATATCCCTCTTGGGTTCTGTCATTGCAATATTCAGGAGAGCTTTGACGGTATAGGTAGAACCGAAATAATTGTGAATCACATAAAAATCAGCTGCGTCGCCCACCTCGCGCAAGAATCCTTCGTTCCAGGTTCTATCAACAAAATTCCAGCTTGTTGGTCCGTCGATGACGACCTGCCCGCCTATATAAATGATCGCGCCAATTTCCTCGGCGGCTTTTCTCATTGAATCAGCAAAAACCTGAAAGTGCTTTCCGTACAGTTCTCCGGTGATAATTGGGGGTTGTCCATCTTGGTTCAACGTCGCATCGATCATCCACCCATATTCCCATGGGCCGCCATTCTCGTTGCCGATTTCCCAGAACCTGGTGCGACCGGCATCATAACGCACCCAGTCAGCGGCAAGATGCGCAGCCTGCGCAACCGGATCCTCGCTCGTTCCATAACGGGCATAGGCGTAATTAATGGTTATCAATCCCTCAGCCACATTCGTCTTTTTGCGAAGCGCATAGTACTGGTCGGTTGTCGTTTGCCAGCCCCCTTTTCCCGTCTGACCCCAAAATTTAATTTTTTTAGCGGTTTTGGTTGTACTGTTGTATGTCGTACCATCATAAATCGAATCCGGAAGATCGAATGGCAACCCTTTCCAAAAGTACCCATTTGACCAGCTCCCGCCGGGGAAACGAATCAGGGTCGGCGCAAGATATTTTATACCTTCCACCAATTTAGGATTGTCATGTGCCCCGGCCCAGGCAGCTATGGCATTACCAAATACATATTTGGAGATTTTCCCAAGCGTATCATTATTGATGGTCACCAGAACCGATGCCGGTTCGAGAAGTTTTGCGGCGTCCACTGACTGCGGTATCTCTGCTGTCCTGCATTCAAAATCATCCAGGAAACAATTCTCACTGGTTTGACCGGAAAGGTCAGCGTTCATCAGCAATATCGCTCCACAAAAAATCAAAAAAATCACTCTGTACATCAACTTTTCCTTTCTCGCTCATTTGAAAATCCGCGAATGGCAGCATGAGCCATAAGATTTTCTGCACACCGATTATCTTGTTTTGTCAAAATGTCTTGTTCTTTTATAACCTGCCGCTTGCCAACGCTTCCGGCATAAATCCCAATTCGACAAAAGGCTTCATGCCGATACTGAGGATAAAATCGTACAACACATCTATGTACTGAAAATTGTATTGCGGATTTCCATTTCGATCTTCCCGATAAACACTCATATCATCGATCAGTAGTCCGTTTGATGTAGCGGGTGTTTTCTGGTGGGAATTCCTTCATTTGCCACAAAGGATTGTTTTTAAGGAGTCAGAATTTGCGGCGCATTATAAATGCCGATATTGGAAATGACAGGGCAACTTTTCGAATCGGTAATGGTGAAACGGACCTGCATGGCCTCAACCGTCGGAAAACTAAGAATGCGCTTATAGCCGATGGTGGTTGCGCCGGCCAGTTCTTTCCACTTGCCGTCAACGAGGGCCTCCACCGTGAAAGCTTTAACCCGCTGTCCCAAACGGATGTATTCCTGCACCAGAAAACGGTTAAAAAGGATTGGCTTGCCAAAATCGATGGTTAATGAAGCTTTGGTGACGCCATCATCAGTGGCCCAATAGGTGATTTGATTATTGTCTATCGTTTTTGACGCTGCGAATTTTCCTGCATTTCCACGAACATTCGAAGCTTCGACTTGCGCTTTTTCAACAAGGTTTACAGCAAATGCTTCGTTCACGGCTTTAGAAAATTCCAGCGCTGCTTTTTCATCGTTCGGATGGATCAAGCCATTGGGCATGATCGGAAAGTTGAGCAGCAAAGTGCCGTTGCGACCAATGGAGTGATAATACGTATCCATCAGTTGAGGCAGTGTTTTCACCTTGGCATCTTCATCAGGGTGATAGAACCACTCCGGCCTGATGGATGTATTGACTTCGGCCGGCACCCATGAATCGCCGTTCTCCACCCCATAATGCAACATATTGAAGGGCACATCTCCGGCAGCGTTCAGCAAACTCCAGTTGGTCTCGCCGACAAAACCGGCTTCAGTGCCCACCCAGCGCAGATCAGCTCGATCTCCACCGTCATTCCAGATGACAATATTCGGCTGGAGTTCCCGAACGAGTTGATAGGTATTTTTCCAATCGTAAAAAGTCGTACGGTCTATGGTGCGGTTTTCATCAGCGCCGCCGTAATATCCGCTACCTCCATTGGCGCCGTCATACCACACCTCAAAAATTTCGCCGTAATTGGTGAGGAGTTCCCGCAGTTGATTGCGGAAATAGGTGATGTACGCGGGCTTGCCATAATCCGCGTGGTTCCTATCCCAAGGCGATAAATAAATCCCCAATTTCAGGTCATATTCCCTGCATGCATTGGCCAACTCGCGCACTACGTCGCCCTTGCCGTCTTTCCATGGTGAATTTTTCACGGAATACTCGGTGTACTCGGAAGGCCAGAGACAAAAACCGCAGTGGTGCTTGGCTGTAATGATGATCCCTTTCATACCGGCTTGTTTGCAAATTCGCGCCCACTGGCGACAATCCAATTCTGTCGGATTGAACAGATTGACATCTTCATTTCCATAACCCCACGGCTGATTTGTATACGTATTTAACGAGAAATGGACAAACGCATAATATTCCATTTCCTGCCATCGCATCTGGTTTTCCGATGGAACCGGGCCGTAAGGCGCGGGAGCTTTTGTCTGATGACAGCTAGTAAAGATTGAACTTGCAGAAAGGGCAATTCCGAATAGCAAATTTTTCATCATGCTGTTTCTCTCTTGTTATCATGATAATGCCGGACAAGACAGAATCCAATATAGAAAACAGGACTCTAGTTATTGCCAAAATAATGGTCGCCCATTTCAACGCAAAGGACGCGGAGGGCGCAGTGGTACTCAGAGGCTCGGTCAAGTAATGATCATTTCCTCTGCGATCTCTGCGTTGAGTCTTTATTTGCCGAATTTGATCAAATCTTTGCGATGAAACTGCTATTGAAATGAATCAATTGACCGGCTTTACTCCGAATCATTTATAGAATCGTCATCCTGACCATTTTTAAATCTCCTGCATCGGAGCTGTTTCCGTACAAAACCTCGTACTCTCCGGCAGTTACCTTCATTTTGCCGGTTGTCCTGTCGAAAAACTCGAATGACGCATAAGGCAGATTAACAGCCGCCTGACTTGTTTTCCCGGCAGCGACATTGAGCCGCTGAAATCCGCGCAATGTTTTAAGCGGCCCGTCTGTATCGTCGACCTTGCGAACATAAACCTGCACAATTTCCGTTCCGTCGCGTTTGCCGGTGTTTGAGACAGGAATTGTCAGTTCAACACAATCACCGCAGGTGATTTCTGTTTTATCAACACGGGCTTCACCAATGGCAAATTTGGTATAACTCAATCCAAAGCCAAACGGGAAAAGCGGATCGGACATGTAGCGATAGGTGCGTCCCTTCATGGAATAATCTTCAAAATCCGGCAATTGCTGCAGGGACTTGTAGAAAGTAATCGGTAATTTGCCGGAGGGATTGTAATCGCCGAACAGAACATCGGCTGCCGCTTGACCGCCTGATTCACCACCGTACCATGCCTGCAGGATGGCGTCGCAGCTTTCCGTTTCCGGCACCAAAGCGATGGCTGAACCGGAACAGTTGACAAAGATCACTTTTTTACCGGCGTCGTTCAATCGCTGCAGACAATGACGCTGGACCGCAGGGAGCTCGATTTCGGTGCGGTCGCCGCCTTTGAAACCGGGATAGGAGACCGGCATTTCCTCGCCTTCAAGATTTGTTGAAAGACCGCCGACAAAGACAACCACATCAATTCCCGCCAACTTGGTTAAAAGAGCGCCAAAATCGATATCGACCTCCTTGCCGAAATCAAACTCGAGGTTGGCCTGCCAATTGTTCAGCTGGGCATAACGGACTTTAATTTTATACGTCTTGCCGGCTTCCACAACCATTGGATGTCTTGAGGGAAGAGTTCGCCAATTATCATATCTGATAACCGATTCGTTGTTGACCAGCAACTCCAGGTGTCCCGTGGCGCCGCATTTAAATACGATTTCTTCGCTTTGAGAGGGCACGAACTCGGTTTCATATTTAGCCGAAAAGCCTTCGAGTCGAACCCCGGAGGCAAATTCATGCTGGCCGGCGGTGGTTAATTTGAGTGGATTGACAATCTGTTGTGTTACCACAACTTCCCCCTGACGGGCCAGATTGTTCCAGTAGGTGGCTTTAAATCCCTGCTTGCCATCGATTGAACATTTTGAGATATAACTTTGAGTAACT
>RPQV01000405.1 GCA_003818595.1 Calditrichota bacterium | reverse complement strand
TAATGTATTTTTCAGCTTCATGTGCTGTATAAAAATATCATGCTCCGGGTACAAACCCTCGGCAACCATGGGACTTTTGCAGTAAAATGACAGCCACTCCTGGATGCCGAACCGGCCTGCGCGCTGGGCGAGATCGATGAACAGCGCCAAGTCCAGTACAATAGGCGCCGCCAAGATACTGTCACGACACAAAAAGTTCACTTTGATCTGCATGGGATAACCAAGCCAGCCGAAAATATCGATATTATCCCAGCTCTCCTTGTTATCACCACTGGGGGGATAATAGTTGATTCGAACCTTGTGATAAAGCTTGCCGTAAAGATCAGGATATTTGTCGGGTTGGAAGATATGGTCCAGCGCAGATAATTTGGTCACTTCTTTGGATTTGAAGGAGAGGGGTTCATCGAGCACCTCGCCGTCTCGATTGCCCAATATATTGGTTGAAAACCAGCCGCGAACGCCCAGCATTCTCGTTTTCAGCCCCGGCGCCAGCAGGGTTTTCATGAAGGTTTGGCCGGTTTTAAAATCTTTGCCGCCGATGGCTACCTGCTGCGTTTTAGCCAACTGCAGCAAGGCCGGAATATCCGTCGTCATGTGCGGTGCCCCGTTGACATACGGGATTCCTGATTTAAGCGCCGCATACGCATAAACCATGGAAGAGGAGATCATCTCATGATTCTCTCGCAAGCCCTTTTCAAACGAATCGATCGTCGCCCAGACAGGATCATATTCCAAATAGGTTTCCGTGCTTCCGCACCAGACGATCACCATGCGGTCGAGATTGTTCTGCTTCTTGAAATTGGCCATATCATCCATCAGCTGTTCGGCCATATCCATTTTATTCTTGCCGCTCTTTTTATTCGGGCCTTCAAGCCGCTTGACATATTTCGAATCAAAGACAGCTTTCATAGGAGTGATGCTCTCCAAATAGGGTCGCACTTTGCCCAAGTCGTCTTTGGTCAAAACTCCTGCATGCACTGCGGATTCATAGACATTTTCGGGGAAAATGTCCCAGCCGCCAAAGACAATATCTTCAAGCTTGGCCAACGGTACAAACTCTTTAATTTTAGGCACTCGATTCTCGGTACGCTTGCCCAGACGAATCGTCCCCAGCTGAGTCAAAGATCCGATAGGCTTGCCGAAACCTTGGCGCACCAACTCGACGCCGGCGATAACCGTGGTCCCGACAGCACCCAATCCTGGAAGCAAAATACCCAATTTGCCTTTGGCTTCGCGAATTGCGACACCACCATTTTCCTTCACCATATTCTCCTTTCTCCACTCGTATCAATATCAGCGCTGTTATTGGGGATGAAACAACCTACTGGCGATCAATTGATAATTATTGTTGTGATTTAACATTGACTCGGTTCCCGGATTCATCAATCAGCCGGTTGGCTTCCGCGTCCAATCTTCTCTGTCGATCTATTTTCCAGATGTAATGAATTCGCTCTATCGCTGTATAATTTGCCAAAACCGCAATCAGAATAACTGATACGATCAAGGCGATTTCTGAGATTGCACTGCCGATACTCAGCAGAATGAATCGTTCCGGTCGCTGCATCAATCCCACCCGACATTCGAAATCCAGCCCTTCGGCACGGGCGCGTACATAACTGACCATCAACGATCCTGCCAATGCAGCAAAAACAGTAAAAAAAGCCCAAATTTGAAATTGTGCGTTGCCTTGGGCGTGGGTTATGAAATAAAAAGCAATGCCGGAAAAAACCGCAAATTCAGCGTATCGATCAAGGGTTGAATCAAAAAGAGCGCCGAAGCGCGTGACTCGATTGCCCGCTCTGGCGACAGAGCCATCGATGGCGTCAATGAACCCGCCGATAATCAACCACAAGGCACCTGAACGCAAATCGCCGACGGCAAATCGAAAGGCAGAAAAAAAGCACAATATGAGTGACAACAGTGTCAGCAAATTGGGATTTATGTGTAGCGCGGCCAAAGAGCGAACAAAAGGTTCGGTTAAGCGTTGGAATTTATTCCTGATTGCTACTTGAGCTTTTTCCAACATATTTATTTTTCACTTTATTTTTTTTCTCTTTTCGAGATGAACCTGCAATGACCAGAACAAACTCGCCTTTTAATGTAATCAGAGAGGACTGCGACGCAAATTTTTCCAGTTCACCACGATAAACTTGTTCAAATTTCTTGGTTAATTCCCGCAACACAGCGACTTGACGATTACCGAGCGTGGCGTAGAGATCATGAATCGTGCGCATCAAACGATGCGGAGATTCATAAAGAATAATGGTCCTGCATTCATCCAGCAGTGCCTGAATTCGGGTGCTGCGTCCTTTCTTGGGCGGTAAAAAACCTTCGAAAACAAACCGCTCGGTCGGCAGACCCGAAAGCAATAATGCCGGAACAAAAGCCGTTGCACCCGGAATGACTTCTATCGGAATTTGATGATTGATGGCTTCGCGAACGAGATAAAAGGCGGGATCTGAGATACCAGGCGTCCCTGCATCACTGATGACAGCCACCGAAAGATGCTCCTCCAGTTTTCGGATGAGCAAAGGCGTCACCGATGATTCATTAAAATTATGGTGACTCTGCATTGGAGTTTGAATCCCATAATGATTGAGTAAGACTCTACTGGTACGAGTATCTTCCGCCGCAATCATATCCACTTGGGCCAACACATCCAAAGCACGCAAACTGATATCCCGCAAGTTGCCAATCGGCGTGCTGACGAGATATAGGGTGCCAGGCTTGACAGATGATTTTGTTCCGACCTCACTCAACTTGTTTCCCGGCACAATATTACTTTATCGCTGATCAATCACCTTATCAGCTCAAAATCAGAGCTCATTAAAAAATGAAACCATAAAGTATACTAAAAAAAGCGATAAAAGTCAATAAAAACCATATCATTCCACGGTGTGTCCGAACGGCGCCCCCTGCAGACAAAGGGCACACATCACCGGACGGCAGAAATTTTTACGCAGATGCATTAATCCCTGCTGAATTCTGGCACTGTTCACGATTTGCGGTGAATCATCGACATCATAAAGTTGCCTGCACATGGCACGCGTTACTTCATTGGCAGTATGGCGCGGATAGTGAACATAGACTTCCTTTACCATATTCTTCAACTTGCCGTCAGAACTGACCTTTGCAAATGCAAGAGTTCCGGGCAATACCACGTTAATAACCATATCGCGCGCTCGATCAGCGCCAAGTAGAGCATTGTCGCCGGTCAACTCATGAGTGCTCTCTTCAAATGAAAAATGATTGATCCAAAAACCGGTAGAAGGCAGACAGAATAATGCCTCCAATTCTTTAATTTTTTTTCTGATGCTCAACGCGTTGTCATTGAGTACGCGCTGAAAGAATCCGCCAAAACCGTCATCACGAAATTTGCAGATCAACGCCGCAGCAGCAGCGATTCGACGAGTGGGAAAATTCGCAGGACGCAGACGAAAAAACTGCCATGAACCCGCTTTCATGATCGGCAATTTGTTCCGCAATGGAAATCGTCGCCAGGCGGATTCAATTTCCTGGAGATAATGATCACGACTGAGACTTGCAGTGGGAACGGATTGCGACGGCAACAATCCGGCGACGCCGAACAAATAGGCTTCGCATTTCATGGCAGCCGCTTCCGGCGGATCATTCCAGATTAAATTCCATAGAGTTTCCAGAGGCAGTATTTCCGCCAGTTGGCGGAAAGGTATCTGGTTCTTTGAAAATCCCAGGGCTTCGCACAAGGCATGATAAAAAAGCTCATCCCAGGACATCGACAGTGTGCGCTCGAGAAAGCGCCCGGATTTGGCCTCCAGTCTCTGATCGCCCGCCTTTTCAATCGTCCGACGAATCGTCGATCGATCTTCCCGGCTCAAAGCACATTCAGTCAATGGGATCACTGAACAGGGTTGACTTTCCATCTCCAGCTCTTCGGCGCTCTTTTCCAGATAATCATCCATGTTCAAGGTCGGAATATAAAAACCATCGGCACGCAGGGTGCGAAACGTCGATGGACAGTCAAAAGTGACCAGATGAAGAATGACATTGTTATATTTCGGATCACGATGATGGCCGTGGCCATACCAATCACCGGCGAGCGGATGAATCTCAACATCCCCGCGCCTGAGTTCATCATTGATTCGGACCAGAGCATCGCGAAAGTCCGGACCCGCATCGTAATTGCGCGTCCCTTTTTCAAGGATTTCAATTCGTTGACCATCAACCGTCAACAAATCAGTCTTGGAAAAAGCTCGCTCCAGCCACAAATGATAGAGAAATCCCTCTTTGGCAGGCTCTTCAATATGATTCATGATCACCCCCTAATTGTTATGATCAGCTATTTTGTTTGTT
>RPQV01000404.1 GCA_003818595.1 Calditrichota bacterium | reverse complement strand
GGGAGGCGTGGGATTGCGGCGCGGACGCACCAACCGCACCGAACTGAACGCAGGCGATGCGCTCGACTTTTGGCGCGTGATCCTCGCCAGCCGGGAAGAAAAGAGATTGCTGCTCTATGCGGAGATGAAACTGCCCGGAGAGGCCTGGCTCGAGTTCCGGATCGACGACGATAATATCCTGCATCAGACGGCCACCTTCCGACCCAGGGGACTCAAAGGACGGCTCTACTGGTACTCAGTGCTGCCCTTTCATCATTTCATCTTCAACGGCATGATCGGACGCATCGCACAGGGCTAACCCGAGGTCAGGCGATAGAGCTGCAGCCACTTTTCCAGCTCTCCGGCGGCATCAATGCCCGCATGCCGGCCCGACTGCTGTAAGAGGATGGAGCGAAACTGTTTGAACATGGCTGCGGTGCACCCGGTTTATTTAAGCAGAAGCATGGTGCCCAGACCCAGCACCAGCAGCGTGGACATCAGCAGATGAATCTGCACGTTCCAGGCCGCGGCCGCTTTGAGGCGATCGGGCTGATCATGAAACTGGTAGACTATTTTCCAGGTGCGCGGCAGCAGCAGGAGATAGGGAATGAGCGCCGCCAGGATGAACCTGCCGTGCGGCAATACCCAAAGCCCCAGTACCACGATATTGGCGATCAGGAGCAAATGGATCAGCAAAAAGCCCCAGCGACCGCGCCGGCTGCCGATGCGTGCCACCATCCCGCGCTTGCCCGCACTGCTGTCGGCCTGCAGATCGATCATTTGTCCCATCCAGAGGATGGAGGAAGTGCTGAGTCCAGTGATGGGCATGGCGGAGACGATGTAAGGATGGAAGAGCGTATTCTGGCTGATGGCCGCGACCAGAATGGCCATTGGACCGAAGGCGAACCAGACCGAGATTTCACCGAGGCCGCGGGAGGCCAGTTTGACCGGGGCGGCTGTATAAAACTTGCTGAAAAAGGCGGAGAGCAGGTAGAGTCCGATCAGCCAGGGCCAGAAGCGGCGTTCGCTGACAGCCATCAGTGCGAGGGCGGCCACCGCGGCGACGAGGAGGCTGTTTCGGGCGACCCGGTACATTCTCGGGAGCAGCTCAGGGTGCGCGATCAGGAAACCGCTGCCGCCGCTGAAATCATTGCGGTGCAGATTGATGCGGTCCGTGCCCTGCAAGGTGTCAAAGATGTCGTTGTAGACATTAGTCGCCGCATGCAGACCCACGCCCATCACCAGCATGGCGGCGAATCCGGCAAGGCTGAATTCACCCCGGCTGAACACGGCCAGAAGGGTCCCAACCAGCAGGGGTGCAAAGATGGAGGAGAAAAAGGGCGCCCGCATGAGCGCGAAAAGGCCGGGCTTGTCGGCTGCCATAATCACTTGTCCTTTCAAGATTGTAATGAACAATTTTCAGTTATCCAGGCCGGCCCGATGAGGGCGCCGGGCTTTCGGATTTGGGGGAGCGTTTATAAATCGTCACAACGTTATACAGAACGGTTAAACGGAGGAAAATAGTCCATCAGGAGTTACTCTGCGCATCAACACCGGCGGGGTATTGCCTGCAGCTCCGCTCTCGGGCTATTCTGCTTGAAAATGGTAAACCAACAGGCGGCGGTTGGAATTTCGACCAGGAAAATCGTCGGCCGTACGATGGCCAAGTGGCCATATCCAACCGCAACATTCTGTCCATGAAAGAAGGTCAGGTACTTTGCTTTCTATTCTTCGTCCAAACGGCCACGGTCGTAAGGCACGGTTGCGTTCAGACGCTAAAGTAATTTTTGAAGAAAAGAAAAAAGTAAAATCTACAATCGATAAAGACAGCAAAAAAGTTAAGAAAACCATATCAGGGCTGAAGTCTCCCCGTTTCCTCCACAAAACACAAGAAAATCATCGCCGTGAAAATTCCAATACCACTCCCCAGGGGCGTTGTCCAACCGCGCGTTGCACACCGACGCAAAGGCGTCGGATTCGAACGCTTATTTGTTGAACGCTTATTCGTTAGGCCACTTGGTTACTAATATGTCCGCCAAAGTTATCACTTGATTAGTGAAAATATAGAGCGGATGGCTAATACGCCACCATAACCTCGTTGCGGCGTAAAAATGGCAATGTCCAAGGTGGATTATAACGTGCAAATTCAGGCATACCAGTAGGTGTAATGCCCTTACTATCCAGCCATGCCATCAAGTCAGCCGTTTTCGCAGCGGTTCTATTTTCACTCGCAAAGCCAGAAAAACGAATCACTGCATAATTGCCTGCAGGTACTTCACGCAAAGTCACTGCTGGATTATTAGGCTTAGGCAAAGTATCTAATGTGTATTGGCTGGGCATGACAAAATGTACGCGCCATTGCCCACCTGTTTGCTCCATACTCACCGGCGCGGTCATACTAATTTTTTCAGACTTGGGTTCCATGGTCACTGGTGCAGTCATGCTGATTTTCTCATTACCACCTGAACGCGACGTGTTATTGCCAAAAATATAATCTGCAATCAACTTAAATCCGGCGGCGGATGCTTTTTCCAACGATCCTGACACCAATGTTTCCGCTATAATCTTTGGGCTATAAGCGCGCAATTCAAAATCCCCTGACTTTTCTATTACTTTGTATTTGGGTTCTTCAATCGCCATGGCGGAGCCTTCAAAAAATAAAATGATGAGCACTAAAAATTGAAGTGTTTTCATATTGATCTACCGTATGAATGTATCTGACGAAACCATCAGGCCTTGACGCAATGCCGTCATCACAAGTTAATCCAACAATGTCTTAAGCGTCTTAAGCGCGGCAATTCTGATCACATACAGAACCTAGGCTAAACATGCAAACTGTGATTTATTTTTCAAATATAACACTTACATTTTTTAAAATATTCTTGAATAACAGCCTATTTTTTAAGATAGTTAAGCGCATCAGTAAATTCAGCTAAAACATCATGATTAAACTTTGGATGTCTATGGTAAATATATGAAGGTTGTTGTTTCAATCAATGATACCCAAAAGTAAAATAAAGTTATTACGGCTTTCTGAACAAATATGCCCAATGAATTGACATACAAAATATATCCATGAATATTCTTAAGAAATTAAATTTTGACTACGATGCAGACAATGACGTTTTATACGCCAGCTTCGGAAATCCATTGCCTGCAAGGACAATAGAGCGTCCGAATGGAGTTTTGAACAAGATTAACAGGATTTGCAGGATTGACAGTATTGGCGGGCATAAAATCTTACGCCCAGTGAAGAAATTCTGCGGGCGCTGGTTTTTGAACAGGATTTAGAGGATTTGCAGGATTGACAGGATTGTCATGCACGAATAACAACCGGCCGGTGAAACATCCTGTTCATCCTGGAAATCCTGTAAATCATGTTCGAACGATTAAAGCCGGCCGATTTCCTTATTTCCTACATTTTATAATTTCAGCTTGCGCCTATTTGTCATTTCGAAGCGCTGGGGGAAATCTTATCTACAAAGAACTCGTCGCACACCTTTATCAGATTGTCGATACGCGCGCAGCATTGTGCCCAGGTGAACGACGAGGTCAGAGCTCGATGCGCCGCTTAGGAACTCGTCGCACACCTTCATCACGAACATTAATGCAGCTGCAGCACAGTGTCAGGTGTACGACGAGTTCTTTTGTCGAGATGCTGCTCAAGAACTCGTCGCACACCTTTATCAGATTGTCGATGCGCGCGCAGCATTGTGCCCAGGTGTACGACGAGATTGGAATTCGATTCACCGCGCAAAATCTCGTTGCCCACCTTCATCATGCATGTGAATGCAGCTGCTTCATCTCTGCAGTATGCTTTGCATTGCTTTGAATGACTCGATTCTTTTGTTCTTTTTGCCTCATGCGCATCAATTTTCATCGGCATAGGGTCATCCGGTTGCGCGCCAAATTCAATTTGGGACGCAGAATCGCGCAAGGGAGCGCGGCAGCGATGAGGAATACAGATACTGCAGCAGACAAACAGAAGCAATACAGCTGCAAATAGATCATGTCCTGGGAAAGGGCATTTTCTATTCGTCGGGGCGGAGAGATTTGAACTCTCGGTCTTCTGCTCCTGATCATATATGCTGACTGGGCTGCGCTGCGCCCTGTTGATGGTTTTGATGAGGTCGATCATTTTGTTGCGTGCAATCGCCCGATGACTCATGACTATCTCTCCTTTTCCTCTGCGCTCTCTGCGTTGAGCCACCTCGTTGCACACCCTGATCAAAAATCTCGACACGAGCACAATTAGTTGTCCAGATGGACGACGAGACGGAGCAAATTCATTCTTTCGCAAGATGAAAAAACAATTGCAAAATTGAAAAATTCTGTTTAATTGCCTGAACTGAATTCGGAT
>RPQV01000403.1 GCA_003818595.1 Calditrichota bacterium | reverse complement strand
TTTGAAAGCAACGCCTGAAATACGCAGCGTTCGATTTGATTTGGCCGATCGATTGGCGCTGATTCCAATGGAAATGCTCCCATCCCTTAAATATGTGCCGCTGTTTCTGGTGATGACGCTGCTGCTTCAACTGGCGGATGGGGACGGCTGGAATTTTCACTTTGTGCACGCCGCTCTCCCCTACTTTATCTCTCTCCTTCTAGGCTCGGCAGTGTTTCAAATCCTGCTTCCCGGACTCCCCACGCGCTCTTTTGCCCTTAAATCGGCATTTCTAGGATTGGCGGGAGCTTTTGCCTGCAATTTTCTGTTTCATTCGACAGGATGGAATGCCGCGGCTGATATGCTGATTATCCCGGCCATCGTCACTTATCTTGGACTGAATTTTACCGGCGCCACCCCGTTCACCTCGCCGTCAGGCGTCAGAAAAGAACTCTCATTTGCTCTCCCGGCCTTGATCATTGCGCTGGTCGTCGGTATTGTCTTCAAGATCATCGCCGTCATCTGAAAGAGGAATCTTATGAAATATATTCACAATGTCGCCACCCTCAAGCTGGACACATCCAAATGCAACGATTGTGGACTCTGCATTCAGGTCTGTCCCCACGCTGTCATGCAAATGGAAGGTCGTCGAGCACACATTGCTGATCTCGATGCGTGCATGGAATGCGGAGCGTGCGCGTTAAACTGCGCTGTCGGCGCGATTTCCGTCCGCGCTGGAGTCGGCTGCGCTGCAGCCATCATTCAGGGTACAATTCAAGGCGCCCCTCCCTCCTGCGGCTGCGACACCAAAAGCTGTTGTTGCTGAATCAGCCACTCGTCGTACACCTTGACGATGAAACCTGCAGCGAGGCTCGATCTTTCTCAAGGTGTGCGACGAGTTCATCGCGGATTTACGTGTTCAATACTCATTATTCCTCAAATAGAATATCCGTAAATGGTCAACGTTTCGCGGCCGCTCAGCCGCCGGCCGACAAGGCGTCGAAAAGCCGTTTGGTCTCGTCCTCAATGTTCTTGGGCAGGTCACTAATGCCCATCCGGCCGCTTCCAACCAGGTGCTGCTTTTTACAATCTCATACAAAAATCTTCTTGTTTCCCAATTTCAAGATAGATATAATGATGCCCGATACTAACTTTTTAACTGCAAATAAACCAAACATGGATAAACTGCTGGGATGTGTTGAACCTAAAGGACGTTTCATGAAGACAGTCTATCGCTTTGTGTTGATCATCGGATTCGCCATGCCGTTAGTCTCAGCCCCCGACGTTCAGGCCGGCGATTGGGAACTCTCCGGCGGGGTCTCCATGCTTCTGTACCAGTCGGTTTTTTCCTACCAGGCAAGCACCGCTTTCGAAACAGCGTTGAAAGGTGATTTGGCGGGTCAGTGGGATTGGCAGGTCGGCGCACGCATCGGCATCGCTTCGGAGCAGCCGGAATTGTTCACCCGCTGCCTGGTCGAAGCTCACGTCGGCAGGTGGCAGCCGTATGTCGGCATAGAATTCGGCGCAACCGGACGCGCCCGTTTCCAAGAGGGCGGTAAGCTGCTGCGGGAAACACGGATGGCGATGGAAGACGATATTTCACCCGTTTATATCGCCGGACACACCGCGCCGCTCTCTTTCAACTTGGGCAAGCATTGGCGGGCAAGCCTGATGGAAATCCATATCGGCACGCACCTACGACACATGGGTCGCACCACCCGCCTGCAAATCGGCATCATCACCCTGGGAAAAACCTTTTGACGCTCAGCACCACATCAAATGATCGGAGAGTTCAGATGAAACTGATTTCTAAAGCGGCAATTGTCGCTCTCACTTCGCTGCTGATCACCTGCGCGCCAACAGCCCCGGATATGAAGGGCGTAGACAGCGCGATCACGGTGGCAGAAGATGTAGTGACGACTAATTTGATGCCCTGGATCGAACAGCTCGCATACGTCAGGGCGCAGGATATTCGCGTGAACAGCGAAGGATACGAAGCGAAAGAATTGTATCCGGCGAACGAGCTGACCCGCGATGCGTCGGTGAAATTGGTACAGGAGGCGTTCATAACCATGGGATACACACCCACAACGGTTGTGCTCGGCGAGGGTCCACAGGCCGCCTATAACGTTGCTGCCGAATGGCGTGGATCCACGCGACCACAGGAGGTGGTATTGGTGGCCGGTCATCTCGATGCTTTTTACGCCGGTGCGGACGACAATGCCTCGGCGGTCGCCGCCATGCTTGAAATCGCTCGCGCCGTCCGCAAACACCGCTTTGCGCGCACTCTTCGCTTTGTCGCCTTCGATCTCGAAGAATTCGGTTCGGTCGGCAGCACCCGCTACATTCAGGCTGGTTATGCCGATGATATTGTCGCTGCCGTGGTCATGGATTTAATCGGCTATGCCTCTACAGAACCCAACAGTCAGGACGACGTTTTAGGGCTCAGGCTGCCGGATGTCGGCGATTTTATCCTGCTTATCGGCAACGCTAACAGTTCCGAATGGACGCAAAAGGTGACCGCCTTGAACCATGCCTATGGATTGACCAAACTCATCAGCGTGATCGCTCCGGGCGACGGCGCTTATTTTCTCTCTTCGGTTTTCATGCGCAGTGACCATGGTGTGTTGTGGTATAAAGGAATTCCTGCATTGTTTTTCACGGATACGGCCAATTTTCGCAATCCTCATTATCATTTGCCGACAGATACGCCGGAGACGCTTGATCCTGAGTTTCTCGCGCGCAACGTCAAAGCAATCGCCGCGGCGGCCGCCCTCTATGCGGAGGTGCTGCCATGAAAAAATTATTGATGCTGTTGATCATGCTGTATGCCGCCGCTGTCAATGGTCAATCATCATTCGAGCGGATTACCTGGCTGCAGCAGAGCGGCGTCTATTTCTCCTCCGACCGCGTCACCATGGGAGGAATCGGAATCGGCGGAGGCGTTCAATTCGTCTATCGCGACCATTGGACAGCTCAAACTGATGCATATATTTTGTGGGGCAATGGCAATGCCCTGGTGACGCGCCTGTCGTGCGGCTATCAACGCGACGGGCGATGGCAGCCGGCAATATTGGCAGCCTTGAACCTGCTCGGCGGACAGCGTACCGAGATATTATCAGCCGATGGTCAGCGACCGCCGATACCGCAATGGGCAGTTGGTCTGGCCGCTGCACCGCTGCGATTCCACTCGTCCTTTGGCTCTGTCTCCGCTTTAGAATTCGGTTATGGTCTGAGTCCAGACCATGGCCGCTGTTTGCACTTCACAATTCTCTCTATGGGGATCGTGTGGTAGATTTCAATCCCAATTTATTGGAGAAGGACTATTTGTCATCAATCCAATCGCAATTTGGCCGGCATTCTTTTTATCAGTATGACCGTTCGCTTGACTCACGTGCTAACATAAACACATCACAGTTCTTCAAGACCTGTGATGTCTGGCGCTGATGTCCCCCTTGTTAAATTTCCGCCTCTGAATTAACACTCTTTCAGACTTTCCATTGAGTGAAAAGCCCTTGAATTGCAGCGGATGTTTTCTTATAATAGCTCCGGTTCAACATGACAAACAATATCAATGACGCAACAACCATCATTAATACAGCTGTTCACCTCGTTCCTGCGCCTGGGCATGACCGCTTTCGGAGGGCCTTCCATGGTGGCCTATATCCGCAGGATGGCCGTTGTAAAGAATCGCTGGCTCACTGCCGAATTGTTCAATGACGGCGTCGCACTCTGTCAAATGATACCCGGCGCAACCGCCATGCAGACGACCGCCTATGTCGGACTAAAAGCACGGGGAGCGATCGGCGCCGGAGTCAGTTACATCGGCTTCGGGCTCCCGGCATTTCTGTTGATGACGATATTTGCCGCTCTCTATACTTCCACCAGCACTCTTCCCGTGGTAAATTCGGCATTCAACGGACTGCAGGCAATCATTGTCGCCATCATCGCCAATGCAACCCTATCCTTTGGGAAAACCACGCTGAAGGATTGGCAAACGCTTCTCGTCGCCGGTTTGGCAGCCATCATGTTCTCGCTCCATGTGAATCCCGTCATCGTGATTCTATCCGCCGCTGTTTGCGGATTACTGCTTTTTAAAACCAAACAGTCCCACTCACACCCGGCCGATTCTTCCGGCCAAAATGCATCCACGATCACACCGCTGCTGCTTATTCTATCAGCTTCATTCATCGGATTTGTTGTCCTGTTCTTCTGCAATCGGGCTCTTTTTGAATTGGCGGTGCTGCTGTTCAGAATCGATATGTTCGCGTTCGGTGGAGGGTTCGCTTCAATACCCCTCATGCTGCACGAAATCGTCACTGTTCGTCACTGGATGGACAGTCAAACGTTTATGCATGCCATT
>RPQV01000402.1 GCA_003818595.1 Calditrichota bacterium | reverse complement strand
CATTCGCACTGTTGCAGATGAAAACCACATCATAGTGCTCAAAAAAGCCGGCAATCGAACAGAGAAAGGTGTGCATCACCGTATCAAAGTATTTATGACTAATAGTGGGGAGCACTCGGATGCGAACACCTCGATAGTATTCCTGCTCATGGTCAATGATATTGGAACGACCGAAAACCGTCACCTCATGTCCCCGTCCGACCAGGCGGGTCGACAATTCTTCCGCAAAGGTTTCAAATCCGCCATAATTGGCAGGTATGCCTCGTATGCCCATAATCGCGATTTTCATCAGACGTTCACGTCCTCTACAAAGACAAATTCAGCTTCCTTCTTCTTCCCACTTGACAATATTTGGCCCAATTCAGTCAAAAGTTTTTTATCAAGCATTTGAAGGGCAAAAATATATCCCAGAATAGAAATGATCACTCCCGAAAACAGAAGGATCATGGAGGGCAGATGCAAAACCTGCTGCGAGAGGAAGCGAACGGCCATTCCCACACCTCCCATAAAAAGCACGGCAATGAATGTCTTGGACAAAGACCCAAAGAATTCCAGCATATTGACGTTAATCTGCCGATTGGTCAGGTATTGAATAATGGGAAAGGTCAACAAGTAGAGAGCGCTGAACGCAAATGCTACACCGTTTATGCCATAATAGGTTCCTCCATATACGGCAGCGATGAGCGGCAGCAAGTAGACCAGGTTCCATCGCAACTCGATCTCCGGCCTGCCCACGGCCATGAGGACTGATCCCCGAATCGTACCGACAGACTTGAGCATCGCCATCGGCGTGAGCAATATGAGAGGGGTCGCCATCTCGATCCACTTTTCGCCCAGGAATACCATAATAAATTCATGGGAGAAAACAGCCAGCCCGACCAAGACCGGAAACGTGAAAATAGAAATGAACGTCATCGAGCGAAGGTAGGCCTTTTTAAATTTGAGCGGTTCATCCTGAACCGCCGAGAAAGCGGGGAAAACCACTTTGGCGACAATTCCAGAAATTCGGGTTACCGGCAGCTTGACCAGATAGAGTGAGAGGTTATAAACGCCGAGAGCCGCACTGCCCAAAACGCGGCCGATGATTGTGACGTCGACATTGGTGATCATATAGATGGCGCCGTCATTCGCGAGAACATTTGAACTGAAACCCAATTGACTGCGAAAATCCTTCCAGCTGAAGTAAAGATGCGGTCGCCACTTGCAAAAGAGCCAAAGGCCGACGGTATTAAGCAGATCTCTGAGCAGAGAATTGACGACCAGACTCCAAACACCGAATCCCAGCAGCGCCAGAACAATTGCCGCCGCGCCGCTGATCAATACCGCGACAATTTCCAGCAATGCCAGCTTTCTAAAATCCATATCGCGGGTCAGGATTGCCTTTTGGACGATTCCGAATGAACCGACAACAAATCCCAATCCCAAGGCCCAGACCACCGGGCGCACCAGGGGATTGCGAAAAAAATAGGCGAGTGGAAACGCCGCAACGGTCGAAATGAGATAGAGCAGCAGCCCGAAAAACAGACTCCCCCAAAAAATGGTGGAGAGTTGCAGTCGATCAACTTGTTTATTCTGCACCAACGACATTCCAAGGCCTTTGTCATTGACCATGTTGACGGCGACGGTAATGATCGCCGCCATTCCCACGATGCCAAAGTCTTCTTTGCTCAACAGGTGAGCCAAAATTGAAGTGACGACGAGCAAGACCAGTTGCATAGCCAGCTTGGCAAAACCAGACCATAATACGCCGGAAACGGTTTTTTGCCGCAAAGAACTCATCGTCCAGCCTCCAATCGCCCCCAAAATCCCTCGGGCGCATGCAGACGAGGCGCGAGCTGGTAGATTTCGACCGGATATTTTGATCCCGAGATCACCGCTGTCTTTTCATACCCGACATTCATTCGTTCGGTAATGAAATCCCAATATTTTGCAAATTTGCGTTGCGTATAACCGTCAATGATGATGAATTGCGGCGGATCGGCATTAAAATAATTTTCAAAATCCTGAAGACGTTTCTTCAAGAGCTCTGTCGGGTGAGGAACATTCAGAAAGGGTGTCAAACCGGACTCAAACGTCCAGATCATCGCTCCGCTGATCACCTGATCCGAAGGCATGCCGTGGGTCTTAAAATAATCCACACTTTCTCGCAGTGTCTGCGGTGACCACACCGCCTCATAGCGAGGACCAATGATGCTGCCGGAGAAAACCGCACTTGAAAGAAAGGAGAAAATGAAAAGGTTCTTAAAAGTTGCCTGAGCAAGTCGCTTTTTTTCAAGCAGGATAAAATAGATGATGATTATCGAAATGGTCAAAATGTAAACGAACAATGGATGAAAGCCAAACATGTTGCCAAACAGCGACACGAAGCCGATAGTCCCTATCGGTAAAACCAGGTCATAGAGCCCTCTCATCTTGGCCGTGGCGTGTGATGATAGCGGAAAGATGAGACTGCTGATGAAATAGGCGATCATCAACCAAGCCGTCTCGCTGGGCAGAAAGAGACTCGCTTTTTTTCGGATGACGAACAGGATAATGAATAATGCAAGAACACCGATGAGCGTCATCGATCGTCTTTTAGAAAAATGATCGAACAATTCTGCGGCGGCCGCTCCAGCCAGCAAGATGAGGGGCGGCAACGCTTCGGTGAAATATTGGGTGTAAAAACCGCGGTTCGCAGATTGAAATGCATAAAGCAATAGTACCACACCCGCCCAGAGGAAAAGCAAAAGACGCACCTGATGAAAACCAGGACGTGTTTTGGGCGGGCGAAAGAGTGTGAACAAGGCCGGCAACACGATTACGGCGCAAAAGGTCAATGCCTCTTTCCAGGCATTCAAAGTATAACTGATGCTTTGATCCAGAATTCTGAAACCACCTTCATCGACCACTTTATAAGCATCCGGCACCTTTCCGATCAGATAAAATAACCTACTGAGGATCAATGTGGCCGGATTCAACTGCGAAAACGCCCATTCGCTCAATGTTAATTTTCCCCAATACGCCATCGCGATGATCAAGACGACCAGGAGGTAACCGGCGGCATAGGAGAGTATCCTTTGCACCATTTTTTCCCTATGAAAAAGCATGAACAACAGGGTAGTGATCGGTAAATACAGAGCAGGCTGTCGAACAAAAAAAGCACACGCTGCAAATATGCCGCTGAAAAAGAGGGAGTAGAATCCCTCCTTTGACAGCGCGGATATCAGGAACAGCATGCTGACGCAGGAAAATAAAATCGTCAATGGCTCAGTCTTGACCACCGTCGACCAAATGATGGTGAGCGGCAAGAAAGAGGAAAACGCTGCCGCCAAAATGCCTGCGCGTTCTGAAAATACTTTTTTCCCGAGAAGATAAAGGCAAACAGCGCCCGCCGCCGAAGCCAGTACCGGCATCAACCGTCCAATCCACAGATGAACACCGCCGATTTTCAAAAAGAGGGTTATCAGGCCGACATAGAGCGGCTGTCTTGATCCAAAATCAGCAATGGGTGTCTGACCCTCAAGGAATAAACGCGCATCGAGGAGATGAGCGCCCTCGTCCGGATTAATCCAGCGAAAAAAAATCAACACCAGCCGTACAAGGAAACCGGCAAGGATCACGGCCGCTAATATCCCGTTATTTTTGCTCACTCGCAGATTAAGCATGCTCGGAAGTTCCTGATCCTTTTCGCTCGAAAAGCTTTGGATGATACAATCCCCACTTTTTAAATCTGAACAATAGGGCTGTGTGGAGGACGCCGAATCCGTATTTCAGGCTGCGCCGAAAGTTTATCGAGGAGGCCTCCGGAAAATATTTGGTCGGGCAGGAGATTTCGCCGATGGGATAGCCGAAGTAAATGGTCATGGCGATAAACTCGTTGTCAAATACGAAATCATTCGAGAGATTTTCCAGAGGCAATCCCTGCAGCAGACGGCGGGAGAAGGCGCGATAACCCGTGTGATACTCTGAAATCTTTTGCGAAAGCAAAATATTTTCGATCAAGGTTAGAATGCGATTAGAAATATATTTGTACAGGGGCATTCCCCCTGACAATGCGCCGCCGCTGATGATACGCGATCCCAAAACCAGATCATATTGACCGACAGCGACCAGCGACGCCATGGCGCCGATCAATTTCGGCGTGTATTGATAGTCAGGATGCAGCATGATCACCACATCCGCATCGGTTTTCAGCGCCTCGCGATAGCAGGTCTTCTGGTTGCCGCCATATCCCAAATTATTGAGATGAACAAATGTACGGATGCCCAATTCTTCAGCCACCTGAGCCGTTCCATCGGTGCTGGCATCATCGACCATGATCACCTGATCGACAATATCAAAGGGAATTTCATCATAGGTCTGTTTT
>RPQV01000401.1 GCA_003818595.1 Calditrichota bacterium | reverse complement strand
CTGGATAGGTACGCTCGGTTTGTTTCTCCTGCCTGTCAAAGATGCGTTTTTAGTTAATTTGAAATTGAAAATCTCCGGTCTGACGATAAATTGGAGCTGGGTGCTATTGTTCATTGTACTATTATTTTTAATCAACCTACTGTATGCGAAATACGCAGCAGGAAGATGGAAGGCTTATAAAAATAACGCGTCGATTGCTTTTTGGACCGGTCTTCTGAACGTGTTTATCCTTTTGAGTTGTTTCGTTGTTATACTCGTGCGAAAAAACGATCCGGTTAAAAAACAGGTGCTTGAACTAGATTATTACGTTGATCATTCACAATGGCAGCAAGTCATCGAAACCGTGAATAACGGTCTGCAAAATACTTATATCGGACAATATCAGGCCAATCGTGCTCTCTATCATACTCATCGACTGTGCGCTGATCTGTTTACATTTGAACAACGCAGCGGAGTCGCCGGTCTTTTCCTGCATGAAAGTCTGCGGTCAGCTTACGCGCGGCAATATGGTGATATCTTTTATGACCTCGGTTTGATCAACGAAGCGCAGCATTGGGCGCACGAAGCCTTATCAATCAATGGAGATACACCCAAGAATCTGCAACGGCTGACTCAGGTTTATCTGCTCAAAGGAGAAAAAGCAGCAGCGGAAAAATGTACGAGATTACTCAAAAGAACATTCTGGCATAAAAAATGGGCTCGTGAATTCGAAAAATATTTGACCTCAAATCCTGCAGAATGGCCTGAAGAACTGAAAACCCTGCACAGCCGGATGTTGACAAACGATTTTATCGTGACCCCCGCGGAACCGGAATTGTGCCTGGAAGCATTATTAGCCGATCATCCCACCAATAAAACCGCATTTGAATATCTGATCGCTTCTTATCTCATCACCGGCAAGGTGGGACGAGCCATTAAATATATAAAGCAGATCGAAAATTATCAATACGCTGCTATTCCAAGGCATATTGAAGAAGCCATTCTTCTCTACTTGAGCAATACCGAAAATCCGGATCCACAAATTACAAAATTAAAGTGTTCTTTGACAACAATCCAAAAATTCAAACAGATGATTGATATCCTGCATCAGAATAACGGTGATAAAAGCAAAGCCCTGCCGCAATTGAGAAAATTCAGTGACACCTATTGGTTTTATGCGACCTATTATTTTAAAAAAGGTTAAGTGATAAAATGGCAAAGAATTGCAAAAGACGACAGGAACTATTGATTATTATTGTCGTGCTTATCTGGACAGCTGCAAAAGTCGGTTTCGCTCGGCCTGTCACCTTTCAGGAAATCGCTGAAGAACCGACCATCTATCCTGAATTTCAGGATGTCACGATCCCGCCCAATATTGCTCCCTTGAATTTCATCATCAAGGAAGCAGGAGCCAAGTACATTGTCCGTTTTGAAAGTTTAAATTCAAAGCCCCTACAAATCAAAAGCCGTTCAGGTGTAATAACAATTCCCGCTGAGCCCTGGAGACGGCTTTTGTCGAAAAATAAGGGACAAACACTGCAGATCTATGTTTATACCCGACAAAAAAACGCCGGCTGGAATAGATATCAGGCGATAAAATTGCATATCGCCGAAGAAAATATTGATTCTCATCTTGTCTATCGCCTGATCAAACCGCTTTATGTGTATTGGGACAAGATGGGAATATATGAAAGAGATTTGACCACCTTTCGTGAAAGAGCACTTTACTTAAATCGTAATACTGGCGATAATTGCGTTAACTGCCATTCGTTTTCGGCTCATCATCCCGATAAAATGATACTGCATTGTCGAGCAGGAGCAGTTGGAACAGCGATGTTGCTGGCGATTAACAACCAGGTTTATAAAATTGACACCACGACAGATTTTAACCGCGCCGTCGCCTATCGAGCATGGCACCCCAATGGTAAATTTATCGCTTTTTCGGCGAATACCGTCAATCAGTTTTTTCATGCCACAGGTGAAAATCGAGATGTATATGATAAAGCCTCAGATATTGTAATATATGATATCCGCAACAATATGATGACTACCTCGCCATCCATATCTGGTGAAGGGCAAATGGAAACTTATCCAGAATGGACGCCAGATGGATCTTTTCTCTATTATTGCAGCACGCCAAGCCTGGACAACTACAGTAAAACCGAGCACCCCTACAGAAATATCAAGTATGACCTTATGCGAATTCGATGTCATATCGAAACTGGAGAGTGGGGAGAACCCGAACCGGTGCTGATATCGAGTCAGTTCGGAATGAGTATAACCCATCCGAAAATATCCCCCGATGGCAGATTCCTCGTATTCTGTATGTCAGATTATGGCAACTTTTCCATCTATAAACCCAATTCAGATTTGTATCTTCTCGATGTGGAGAGCGGAGAATATCACAACGCCGAAATTCTCAACAGTGATAAATCGGAAAGTTACCACAGTTGGGACAGCAGCGGACATTGGCTGGTTTTCAGCAGCAAGCGAGAGGATGGATTATGTGCGCGCCCTTACATTGCCCATTTTGATGATTCCGGTCATTTCCAAAAGCCGTTTGTTATGCCGCAAAAGGATCCGGAAATGTATCAGCGCTTGTTAAAGACCTATAATGTTCCCGAACTTGTCGACGGCCCGGTAGAGATTTCGCGTTCCAAACTGATCAGAGGTGCATGGCAGAAAAAATCGATCAAGGCGACTCTTGATCCTCGGCTGGGAACCAAAGAGACGGATCATACAATGGATGAAATGTGGAAACCCATCAGCCGCTAATCAGCGCCCGCGCAAAAACTGCTGAGAATGGCGGACGCCGAGGGTTTCATAGATTTGTATAGTCGCTTTAGATTTATTGAGTGTATAAAAATGAATGCCGCGCGCCCCGGAATCTATCAAATCCCGCACCTGCTCGCTCGCCCAATGAATGCCGGCCTTGGCAACATATTCTTCCTCATCAGCGCGCAAGATCAACTTTAATAGTCGCGCGGGTAGACGAGAGCCTGCTGCCAATTCAACCATCCGATACATCCCTTGCCGACTTAAAATGGGCATAATACCGGCGATGACAGGGACGCTGATTCCGGCTAATTCACAACGTTCGCGAAAATCATAAAAATCACGATTATCGAAAAACAACTGAGTAACGATATAATCCGCACCGGAATCTACCTTGGCTTTCAAATAATCCATTTCCAATAAGCGATTTAGAGTTTCCGGATGCCCTTCGGGGAAACCCGCCACCCCAATGCACATTTGCGGAAAATGTTTTTTTATAAAGTAAATCAAATCTGCGGCGAAATAAAATCCATCCGGCGCCGGTTTCCACATTGTCTCCCCTCGCGGCGCATCTCCCCTTAACGCCAGAATATTGCTTATTCCGCTGTTGACGTAGCGGTCAACAATGCTTTCAATCTCGTTGCGCGTCGAGTTCACACAGGTCAAATGGGGAACAACCGTAAGATCAGTTTCATGAGAAATACGCAACACCAAATCATGAGTATTCTCACGCGTCGAACCACCGGCGCCGTAAGTGACGCTGACCCAAGAGGGATTAAGCGGACGGAGCTCACGAATGTTGTTAAACAGACCATCCCAACCGGCGATCGTTTTGGGAGGAAAAAATTCAAAGCTGAAGGTTGTCGTCGTCTGCGCAAGTATTTCTTTGACCAGCATAGCGGATCCTGAATTAAAAGCCGCCTCGCGGAAAGGCGGCTAATCGGAGTTAAGCGCGCACGTCGGTTGCCAATCCGCGGGTTTTAAGCAGGGTGGTGAATCGCTTAATGCCGACTGCACCCAATATCCAGGAAATCAACGTAATAGCGAGATAAACCACCAGATTTAACGTTGATTCCGGATCTAACGGCCACCAAGGTAAGACCGTTATCAACCAGTTCCAAATGGTCGGAAAAGCAAAAAAGAGGGCAATTTGAACAAGCTGCAGGATGATCTCTTTAAGACTCATAACAACCTCCTTTTATGATGATAATGGTTGATGTGGGACTAAAGTTTTAACAATTTTTGGGCCAATTCTATTTGCTTTTTAACTGATGAAACTCCAGTTCCGCCAATTACATTTCGCTTATTAATCGACAGAATCGGATCAAAAAGAGTGGTTACATCTTTCGCAAAAAGTTCACTCTCCCGCTTAAAGACTTCTAATGGAAGGTCAGCCAGAGTGATGCCGGTTTGCTCAGCGATTTGAACCAGTCTTCCGGCTATTTCGTGTGCTTGTCTAAAGGGTAATCCTTTATTCACCAGGTAATCCGCCACATCAGTGGCATATAACGAGGGCGCGATGGATGTTTCCATAGCCGCAACATGAAACGTCATGGTGAGGAGAATCCGCTCAAACAAAATCGCTGAAGTCAGGG
>RPQV01000400.1 GCA_003818595.1 Calditrichota bacterium | reverse complement strand
TCAGCCGCTTGAAAGAATTTGATAATAACCGCACCCAAACGGCCAAATCGTTGGGCGTCTCGGTCCGTTGGGTGCAGTTGAAATTGAAAGAGTTGGGACAAGAGGAGCAGCTGTAGGACGATGTCGGCAGTGAAGGATATCCTTTTCGATAAATTTGAACTCGATGAATGCCTGAAAAAAGACAACGGCATCGGTGTCTATAGTGCGTTCCATGTCTTTCTCGGTAAAAAGATTCTATTGAAAACCTTGGACCGCAGCTTGATCAGCGACGACTCCATTCTCCATCGTTTTCAACGGGAAGCCAAAACCTTGGCGCGTCTTGATCATCCGCACATCATCAAAGTGCTGGATTTTGGAACCTATGAATCCTTTTTCTATATCTCCTTTGAATTTTTTGAGAGTCAGAATCTACGGCAGGTTTTGCAGGCAGGCGGTTTAACCGCAGAAAAACGGCTGGATATTTTACGACAGCTGTTGCGCGGGCTGGAATTTGCGCACTCTTATGGCATCATTCATCGCGATCTCAAGCCGGAGAATATCCTGGTCGATCACGACGGCATGGTCAAGATCGCCGATTTCGGATTGGCGCTGGTGAGCGGCGAAGAAAAGGTCACCCAAGCCGCTTCCATCGTCGGCACTCCCGGCTATATGTCGCCGGAACAAATTCGCGGCGAGGTGCTGACCGCACAAACCGATTTGTTTTCACTCGGCGTCGTTGCGTATGAGATGTTCGTCGGTGAAAACCCGTTTCTCGGGCGGGATGTCGGCTCGACGCTCAATAATATTTTGACGCAAAAGATCGCCTTTGACCAGTTGACCGCGCCTGTTGACGCGCTGCTGCCGCGCCTGCTGGCAAAAAATCGGCGTGAGCGGATCGATTCTGCGCACGAGGCTGCGCAATTACTGCAGGACGAGAAAGCACCGGTTGTCGCTGCAGAAAAAGTGGTTGCTCGTCGGCTAAAGCCGATGTGGATTCCTGGCGCTTTATTACTGATCCTGTTGCTGCTGTGGATTTTCAGCCATCAAAAAATCGCGCAGACAAATGATGCTGCCTTTCCGCCCATCGCGGCACACGCGGACTCGCAGATGACCACGACGGCCGATCCCGAAAGCGCGTCGGACAAAAAAACAGACGATCAACGTCCGGCGATTTCCGCAAATGCGGCTGAAAACTCAAATTCCATCAATTTCCCACCGCCGATCGACGCCAGAGGTACGGTCTTTATCGAATGTTCGCCTTGGGCTATGGTCTACATTGATGATCAGCAGGTGGACACCACGCCGCTCGAAGATGCTGTTTCCGTCACTGCCGGTGTTCATAGCTTGAGACTGGAGCATCCAACCTATCCTCCCTATGTGCAAAAATTTCGTATACAAGCGGCAGAAAAGCTGCATATTTCAGTCAACTTGGATACTTTGTTTGGTTTTTTGGATTGCCGCATTTATCCATGGGGGGAAGTCTATGTTGATCAGGACTCTTTGGGCGCGACGCCCTTTGCCCAGCCGCTGCGGCTGATGCCTGGTCGACATGTGTTAATGGTTAAAAATAATCAATTTGGAAGTATTCGTGACACCATCACCATCCGGCAACAGGACACGTTGACTTTTCAGCTGAACTTTGAGCGGCTGCTGGCGGGTGAGACAAATTAATGGTCATTATGACAAAAGAGGTACGCTATTTGCATTTTACATCCTTCGAGTGAGGAGCAACAAAAATGGTTTTGACATGAAATCAATCTGTACATACAAATTATTCTTTTTATTATGGATCACGCCGTTGTTGGCGGCGCCGAGCTGGGAGGTCTTTGAAACGATGCCGATCCCCGTCGCCGGAGGAGAGACTGTCGTTTTTAATGAAAAGATATATATCTTCGGCGGCTATTCGGATTCTCTGCAGATGCCGATCAGCCTGGTGCAGGAGTTTGATCCTGCAGCGCCCGAAGGCGCTCGCTGGTCCATCATTGGCCATATGCTGACGCCGCGCAGAAACTTTATTCTCGCTTTGTATAATGATCTGGTTTATATTGTCGGCGGTCGTACGGGTATGGAAGATACGAATGTCGCAGCCATGGAAGTATTTTCTTTCGCCGGCAGGACTTCAACATGGGAAGAGGAAAATTCCTCGTTAATTCGCATCGGCGGAACCGGCGTTGTCTGGAAAAATCTGTGGTTTATCATTGGCGGCTACTATAGTCTCACCAGTGATCAATTGCCGCCTTATGCCGTCGTTTATGATTTAGAGACCCGCAAGATACTTTTTCAGCCCTCCTTTGCCGTCGCCGCCGGAGTTCAGTATGATCATGTGGCGGTGTTGGCGAAAGACCGCATATATCTCTTCGGCGGGGTCAGATTGGGCGTCTCCAGTCGTGTATTTGAATTGAATCCGGAAACGCTGGAACTCCGTCGCATTCATCCGGATTTAAAAAGCCCTCTGGCCGGTTTTAAAGCCGTCGCCGCGCTGAATGATACTATCTATTTGGTGGGTGGCTATAGTGAAAAGATGAAATCAAATGCCACAGTGAACAAATTCTATGCTTCATCGCGGGGATTTGAACTCGCTGAAAATGCGGCAGGTTTGAATTATCCCCGTTATGGACTCATGGCCGCATATGTGGATAGTACGATATATGCTTTGGGCGGTCGCGGGGAGCATGCCATGATCAGTTCAGTTGAAAGACTGAGCTTGAAAAAAACAGGACAAAATACCGCGGCGATCGATAAAGGGCAACGACTCGACAATTTCCGCCTCTATCCCAATTACCCGAATCCGTTCAACAGTCAGACCACCATTTCACTTGACATGCCGTATCGCGCTCAAGTTCGCCTGGAGATTTTTGCGGCAAACGGACAAGGGGTGCGCACACTATATGAGGGATTTCTGGATGCCGGCTCTCACGCGCTGGTTTGGGACGGTAATGACGCATCCGGCCGCTCTCTGACGAGCGGGGTCTTTTTTTATCGTTTAACCACGCCGTGGGGTTATTTAACCAATAAAATGCTGCTGGTCAAATGAAAAGTCGTCTGGTTTTATTCCTCCTGATTCTCGCGGCGCCGGTGAAACAGGGGAATGCACAAAATGCCGCCGTACAACTTGAGATTCTGCAGCGCAAATTCCGCGCTTTTGATTATCAGGCTGTTGTGAGTCTGACGGACAGCGCGTTGGTTGAAAAGGAGAACTTTAGCAGAGAACAGCTCATCCGGCTGCATGAGGTCAGAGCCGCAGCTCTCTACTCACTGAATCAGCTGCATGAGGCTTTTACCAGCTATATGGAAATTCTCAAACTCGATCCCAACTATACCTTGGATCCGGTACTCACCTCTCCCAAGCTGGTCAGTTTCTTCAAGGAGATTCAGGCGGGATTTCAAAAGTCGTCGGAAACATCTCCTGCCGAATCGTCGATTGTTCGAATCGACACTGTCCGGGAGGTCTATTCAACGGCGCCGTTTTACCGGCGCGTCCTGCCACCTTCGTTGATCCTGCCGGGCGCCGGTCAGTGGCTCGCCGGCAGCAAAAAAAAGGCGGTGCCGTTGGTTGTGTTCAGCACGCTGACCATGATCTGGGCTGTCGACGCCTCACTCGATTGCCGGGAGAAACAGAAGGTTTATTTGCAGAGCATCGATCCTGCCGAAATCGAGTCGCATTATGATGATTATAACGCGGCTTATAAAACTCGGAACGCGCTGTGGATCGCCTATGCTCTGATCTGGGGATATGCGCAGGCGGATCTTCTTTTTATTCAGCGGCCGCAGGCGGTTTTGCAGACGTTCGTTGCGCCTCCGCTGTCGCAAGGGCAACCATTGCGGTTTGGTTGTTCTCTGCGGTTTTAGTTTTCTGACCAATGCAGATCAGGATGGTAAGGGTTCTGGTTTTGCATTCTGCGTCCCAATTTGTCAGACTGTGTGAAGATATTACCCCTATCATCCTCCCAGGCAGCAGTGCTCCCCCCTTCTCCTGGTTCCCATGCTCCGCATGGGAATCCGTTCTTCGGCGCTCCGCGCCGGTGGATCGTGGGCGATGCAGAACTGCCGCGTAAATGGACGCAGAGCGTCCGGCAACGCATTCCCATGCGGGAGCATGGGAACGAGGGAATTGGGAGCTGCAGCTCCTGGTTCCCATGCTCCGCATGGGAATCCGTTCTTCGGCGCTCCGCGCCGGTGGATCGTGGGCAGTGCAGAACTGCCGCGTAAATGGACGCAGAGCGTCCGGCAACGCATTCCCATGCGGGAGCATGGGAACGAGGGAAAAAGATTTTTCGCTGACGCTTCGAAATGACATAAAGAGTTGAATTAGGAAAAATTGACGCGAGTGCGTAAATTATGCATAGTCATTGTGCAAAGAGAGCGTGAAAAG
>RPQV01000399.1 GCA_003818595.1 Calditrichota bacterium | reverse complement strand
GGAAACCGTATAAGGTTTGCCGAAAACGCGGCGGCGCGCATTCTCGCCGATGTTGCCGCCGGTAGGACTCTTAACCATCGCCTCGGACATGATACCCTGGCCCGCAATATAGTTATATTCATTGTGGGGATGAGTCCAGTAACTGTGGCGGTCGACGTAATCGAGTTTGGCGTTGAGGTGAAGATCAGCGAGATCGTCACACCAGTGGTTGCTGCCGGTGACCGGTATCTTTAAGCCCAATCCTTTGAGGAATTGGTTCATCTGCTGATAATAGTCGTCCTGCAGATCGTAAAGAAAGTGAAAGGTGTCCATTTTACGCTGATCGCTCACCGGCCAGGCTGTCGCCGAAATATAGACCTGCGGGATTTTCACGTTGCCGTCGCTGATGCTTTCGTCCTCGAACAGACTGGTTCTACCCGATTGCGTCCATGCTTTTCTCACCGCCGTTTCATCGCCGTAATGCTTCAGCAGCCAGCGGCTGAATTGGGATTGCAGCATCTTTTGATAATGCAGAGAATTGATGCCGAAAGTACCGTCGGCCTGAATCCAGAACATCGAGTTTTCATTGGTGATCTCGGTCATTACCAGCGCCGGATCGTCGAGCATCGACAGGCCGGTGTAGGGATTGCGGGCGGAGAGAATAGCGGTCAGGTATTCCTTCTGCAATTCAATGAGGTAGGGATCGAACATCCCTTCGCCTTTAAAACCCTGACCCACGTCCTCCAATCCGGCATCATCTCCGGGAAAGCCGTCACCCTTCATGACAAAGCGGGAGGACTGATGACTGAGAAAGATGTAGATGCCGCGTTGTTTGAGGCAATAGAACATATAGTGAAAGCGGTCGAGCATCTGGGGATCGATGCTGCGCGTCGTCGCCGGCATCTGTCCGCCGAAAAAACTGCGCTGCACCACTTTGTCCGTCCATGGTTTCACCACGTCGAGATGATGCATACGCACCAGATTGGCGCCTGAGCGTGCCATGATGTCCGCCAATCGTTCCGCTTCCTCGCGATCGCCGAAATTCGCCTCTCCGAAAATGTTGCCGCCCCAAAAACGGCCTTCAGTTCCATCGTTAAAAACAAACTGGTCGCCGCACACTGTGAGAAATCCATGTTTTCCCGCCGGCGCCTCAAGCAACCACGACATATCGAGCGCTGTCCCTTTGATCTCCTCATAAGAAGTCAGAGGAAAAGGAATCCATTGATCTGTGTTGAGCACCACTCCGGTTGGAGCTTGCGCAATGAGTCCGGCCGATAGACAAATCATGATTAAAACAAATAATCTCGAATACATTCAAGCATCCCTTCTATTCGATTGTATCTCATTGCATAAACTTATATCCGACAGGGATCAATTACAAGAAAAATATGTAGAATTTGAAATCTGCTTAACGAGAAAAGTGCAACTCCATAGCTTGAGGGAGATGATCTTTTTCAATAATAAATGAATTTCAACTTGATTTTGTTGTGGTTTTTGGCGAATATTCCTTGAAATTTCATACAATAACAATGATATTTCAAGGAAATTATGATCTCAAGAAATGCCAAAGTTGACAAAATCAACAGACTGTTGACAGTTTTCCCAATCACAGCCATCATCGGTCCACGCCAGTGCGGAAAAACCACCCTGGCCAACCAAATTTCTCAGCCTTTTGAAAAATTCAGATAAATCATGGAGACTCACCAGATGCTCTCTCGAATAATTGTGTTGTTGATCAATCTTTTGTTGCTATTGGCTTCATGCCGTAAAACAGACTCGATCAAAGTGCTGTATGAAGAACTCACTCCCACTGAATTCCGGCAGCGCCTCGCTGAGGCGCCGATCGCGTACCTGCCGTTGGGAACATTGGAATGGCATGGAGAGCACCTGCCGTTGGGATCAGACGGTCTGCAGGCAAAGCATTTTTTCGAAATACTGGCACGGGAGATTGGCGGTGTCGTAGAACCGATGTTGTTTCTTGGTCCCGATAGTTGGGAGCGCATCGACGGATTTGACTATTACGGTATGGATCGCGGCAATTTCATTCAAGGGGAAAAATATCAATATTCACGACAACAGTTGGCCGGCAGCGCTTATTGGGTGAGCGATTCGACATTCACCGCCATCATCGATGCGACATTGAAACAGTTGGCACGCGCCGGCTTTAAAATCGTGGTGGCGCATGGACATGGACCGTCGACCAGTTTTGTACAGCGCCATGCTGATGAATTTGAAAAAAAGTATGACATCCAACTCTTCGACTGTTGGGGACATCAAGACGCCGAAGGCCTTGGCATTATGGTCGATCATGCCGCTATGAATGAAACATCGCTGGTCATGGCTTTGCGCCCCGAGTTGGTGCATATGGAATATCTGCCTGCTGATACGACGCAATGGCCGGTCGGGGTTGGCGGTCGCGATCCACGTCTGTTCGCGTCCCCCGAGTTGGGCTGGAAAACGATCAACCTGCAAAAGGAAAGAATGGTCGAGATGCTGAAACAAGCGCTCAAAGACCTGCAGTCCTGATTGCCGCAGCTCAAGCCATTGAACAGAATCCTTTAACGACGACATTATAGACGATCAGTTTCTTATCCAGCCCCATTGCAGATCAACCAGCGGCAGCAGGTGCCATTGATCGCCAAAGGGATATTCTCCATATGATAACATATAGCCAAAGCAAATTTGAAAGCCTGCGCTCTTGTTCCAAAAGATCATGCCCTTATGCTCAAAAGCCATGTCTTCCGATGTCGGCGCTTGGGGGTAGTAGAACCCATCTCCATCGACGAGATACATCCAGCGGCCGTATATTCTGCCGCTGAAATCAACACCGATTTTGAGACCATAATCGTGATAATAGACGCCGCTGCGAATATAGATAATCGGCAAATCAATGGAGGTCCTTGAATCCAGTTCGTCGGATTTGAAGGCAAAGTTAAATGCCAATTTGCCGGTGAAAAGATGTTGCTTCCCCAGCGGGATTGAAGCCAATAATTCGTTTTGAAAAGAAAAAATTGCCGGAATATTGAACTCGGGAGAAATAATGCCGCCGGTTCCTTCTCTGGCCAGAAGGCGGAGGAGGACTGAGGGATAGGAAAAGCCGTGTCGAGAGGCAATGGTCCAGGCGCCGAGTTGGGTATGTGCCCATTTGGCACTCAGATTCGGCATCACAAAAAAGAGCAGCGGATGGGTTGAAAGCTCGACCGACTCTGTCAAGCCATACCGTAACGGCTGAAACAGACCGACCTCGACGCGTCTTTCGGGTAAAAGATATGCCGAACCGGACGCTCCCGGCTGCCAGTTTATCTCGCCGCCTTGAGCTGTTTCCCAGGCCGCGATGGTCATCATCAAAATCCACCACCGTGGAATCATTCGCTTTATCATGTCGTGATCTCCCATTAAATAGTTACAGGCGCAAAATCGGTCCACGGAACGGAAACCTGGGAGGTCGAATCTGAGCCTTCAATCCATATAATAATACAATGATGCCTTGAACACAAGAGAAATCTATATCACACCTGATTTTCACTCGTTTTGATCCTCGAATGGCTGGTGGGATTTAATATGAAATATCTATTTCAGTTCTCCTGGATGACATGTATCAGAAACGGTCCACTTTTGATTAAATAAAGAGAACATAAACAAAAGATCATCGTTTGTTTGTATTGTAGTGAATCGTCAATCAATTCTTTTCAAAAGGAGAAATCTGCGTGCGCATTGCCATAGCCATGATGCTCTCTTTATGGGCTGTTTCATTGTTCGCAGTCGACTTTTATGATGAAGCGAGACTCAACACCATTGAGCTCACTTTTTCGCAGACTGACTGGTGGCGGCAATTGACCAGCAATTATCGAACGAAAACCAATATCGCAGCGACGTTGACCTTTAACGGTATGACCTATGACAGCATCGGCGTACGTTTTCGCGGTAACACGTCCTACCAGATGACCAATAATTCGCAGAAAAAGTCCTTCAATATAGAAATTGACTGGAAGAAGGATCAGGATTTGGGAGGATACGAAACCCTCAACCTAGTCAATTGTTTCCAAGACCCGACATTCATGCGGGAAGTGCTTTTTTCGAACATCTGCCGACAAGTCATTCCCAGCGCCAAAGCCAATTTTATCAAACTGATCATCAATGGGCAGAACTGGGGCATTTACGCGAACGTACAACAGTTGAATGCCGAATTTTTGGATGATTGGTTTGAGGATAACAACGGCACCCGATGGCGCGGCGACGGCATGGGAGCGGCTCCCGGAGGAGGAGGGGGACCAGGCGGTGGACCGGGAGGGGGACCCGGAGGCGGCGGCGATCCCGGCGGTGAAGGGGCGGGAGTCACCAGCGGTCTGGCGGCATTGACCTGGCAGGGCGCCAATCCAACAGCCTATGAG
>RPQV01000398.1 GCA_003818595.1 Calditrichota bacterium | reverse complement strand
GTACCATCGGCATCAGGAGGCGATGTCGGATCGCCGGCATTAATGCACGGAGAATCTGCATGCAGGTAAAAATTTTGATCCAGGATTGACCGGAATCGTGCATCCCCTTGAATATTGCCGATTCCTTCGAGCAGGCTTTTCTCAGACAAACAATAACTGAACTGAACGGATGATTTTACGTCAGCCGCGTACTCTTGAGTATAGCGACCGCTGAAAATGGTGTTTGAAACCACCGCGCTGCCTCCGTCCTCACCTGCGATTTTTTCATAAACAGACACGCCGACATCCGCACTGTAAATTGTATTGTGATCGATAATGGCCGTTGAATGATCTTTGACAGCGATTCCCATCGCCGCCTGATGAATCAGATTGCCGCGTATAAGTGTATTGACGGATTCTTCACCGACGGAAATCCCTTTGTCCGGACAATTAAAGATGCGATTATTTTCGATAACAACATCTCTGGATGCACCGATATCAATCCCATCGCGATTGCTGTTGCTGCTGATAATTTCAATCAGGTTGTTTCGGATGATGCCGTCATCAACAGAGTCCAAGTCCAATTCGCCGTTGCCGAACAAGTGACATTTTTCAATGCGGGCGGATGCGAACTGGATATTCAGGATATCATCGCCCGCATTTGTACCGTCTAGTTGGCAGTCGAGCAGGGTAATCGATCCGCCATATCCGTAAAATGGCTGGATGACATTTTGAAAGGCAACATGGTCAAGAAAAAGTTCCGAATTTCGGGTAGAAACGGCGGCTTTGAAATGAACGGCGTCAGCGCCCGAGGTGGCGTCGCGGACCACGACATGAGACAATGCGGAGGGTTGGGCGGCATCTTCAAAACAGAGGGCGCCCCATGAATGATGATTGATGCCGAGAAAAACTATCGGCTGTTGCAGACTGCCGATGGCGCGCAACGAGCCGTGAATGAGGATATTTTTACCTTCCGCCACGTGTATTTCCGCGCCGGGTTGTATGGTCACGGCGCTGCCGGCAGGGATGAGCACATCTTCGAGGAGCAAATAAGGAGATCCGGCTGACGTCAATGTCAGCTCTCCGGCCGGAACTTGGGGAAAGAGGTGTTGTCGATCGATGTCAAATTCAGCCGTCAGCGATTGATTGCGCGTTGCCTGGAAGCGGAGCTGCTGATCCCGGGAGATCAGCGTCCGTTCTTGACTGCCCTGCTCGCTGACGATTTCAAGATCGAAGCTGACATCAGAACTGGAGGGCTCGTATTGGTGAACTTCAACGGCAAGACAATTGGCGCCTTTGCTCAACGTGCTGCCCGGCACGATGAATTCAAAAAAAGAGTCTTCATCATCTCCGCCGACGGAGGAAGATGCCGGAGTGTCAAAAGAGATGACTCCCGCCGGCATGTTTGAGCGAAAAAGTTCCTGTCCGTTGACATAGACCACAGCGCCGTCGTCGCGCAACAGCCTGAATGTCAGACGGTCGATAGACGAGGGATCATTCACTGTCAGCAGGGTGCGATAGTAACTGGTCATATATTTGTTGTTATCATCATTTCCGAAGCTGATGGGCGTGGTCTCATCATTATCACCGTAACCGAACTGGGCGCGACCTGTTTTCCAAGCCGCATCGTCAAAATTCAGTGTGTTCCAGGACGCGTCAGGGACCGTAGCCTGATCAAAGTATTTCCAGGACGAACCCCTTTGCAGTAGGGTGTTAAGGGAGGAGGTCGTTTCATACCAGCCCAGAAAAGAAAAGCCTGGATTGGCCGACGCATCGAGATTGAGGAGCTGATTGGAAAAAAACTCGCCTGAATAATGATCATCGACGATCGTGCTTGCGCCTAATTGTACCTTCCCGTAACCGGGTGGTTCAACGTGCACATTCAGTCGAATGGCGCCATTCACATCAAACAAATCTGCTATCTGTTGTCGGATGATGGCCGGCCTTTCCTGAACGATGTTGCGCATATCCGTCACATTATTCTGCCAGTCGACCATGGAAGGAATACCGCAAACATTATTGGCGCAAATTCCTTTCCAACGCTCGATGTGCCGCGGCATTTCCGCGCTGATTCCCTGCTGGAGGCTGTCCAAAAGCGCGGTCATCTGCTCTGGAACAAAAATGGTATTCAAGTATTCGGTGATGCGTTGCAGGAACTGCTCCGCAAAGCCTGGATTGGCCAGCAGCGCATGGAAGAGCGGCATGCGCTCAGCCATATCACTTAAAGCGTTGAAGGTACGATCCCGGAATCCGCGATCCAGATCAAAAACAAGCCACTGCCATTTGCCGTCCTCGGTTTTAGGGCGCCAAATCCGAATATTGTGCGCCCAGCTGACATTTCCACAAATTGCCTCAATGATGACATAATCCATGAAATTAGCCAAATCCACCTGATTGGCGACTAGTTCATAATTCGTCGGGATCGCCAGATCATTGTGGGCGACAAAGTCCATAAGCGCCTCATAGTGATCGCGATCACCTTCAAGCACAGTGATCGGATCCGGTTGGCGTTCATCGATATAGAGCAGGTCATTATTGTCCGCATCGACGCCGTGATGAGAGGCCAAATAATCGCCGTTATATTTTTCCCGAATATTATGGATTCCAAAATACTCCCCGTTGATGAACAACACCGCCGGGCGGTAAGCTTGTGTGTCGATATCCAGATTTTGCTGAACGAGCGTTTGGATGAATCCGTCGCGAAACATGGTGCGGTGCCAATCGTCGCTGGAGCTGCGTAATAGAAAAGAATTCAAGTATTTGACTCCTGAATTCGGCAGCAGAGGATAGTCGATGGTGGTGGAGGGGAACAAACTGATAGATTTTTGCGGCAAAAAGATGGCTGTGCGGCCAAAAAGACGAATGTCGACCTCCTGTGAAAAACCTTGGTGTCCGTCCGGTTCGAAAAATTCGAGTAGTGCCGGTCGTCTCCAGTTTTTCCTTTCGGCGATATCCTCGTCGACATAGATGCCGTAGGATTCATCGTAGAGATTTCCGGGAGCCGTGGAGAGTGAAAAGACCGGCAATGTCGATTGCTCATCAACGAAATAGGTGCGCGTTACGATGGGGCCGGGTAATAGGCCGTCCTGATAGCAGCGCGCTTTGACCACGGTTGTCCTGGTGAGGGCGATCGGGGATTTGAAGATCGGTGCGGAACGCCCGGGATTCTCTCCATCCGTGGTGAAGTGAATGGTTCCCTCGGTTGGGGTCGTAAGGGAGATCGTCTGACCTTGGGAAACAAAGCCGCTCGGCAGTGAAAAGAGGAGCTCCACGGCTTGGCGGCTCGATGTCAGTCCATCGATGCCGTTGGCTTTCGCCGGAGTGGGAGATTCAAAATAAAGCCAGCGATTGTTGGCGTTTTGGGCTCTGCCGTAAGAGATGTCGGTGATCTGCCGGGAAAAACGTATCGTGTCGATGACGGCGCCCTCAGACGTAAAGAGTCCGAGTTCCTCGCCGGCGGCGCCGAGTTTGAAATTGGTGTGCAGGCCTTTGGCTGTTATATCGTATTCGTCGGCCCAGAGCAACAGATAACCGGTAGCCGGCAGGATAACGTCTTTGGGAATTTGCCACTTCTGCGGATTCGCGAAATCATCGCTCAGATAGGCGCCGCCCAAATCAACGGCAACTGAAGCGCCATTGTATAATTCTATCCAATCCGCATATTGGAGAGAATCGGGATCCAGTGTTGTGGATTGGTTGCTTGCCATGAATTCATTAATCACGACCGCGGCCGCGGGAATGTCCGCCACGACAGTGGGAGTCAATATCATACAACCCGTTGCGAGAACCATTGCGAAGACGATATTATGCTTGGTCATTACAGCTCCGTGAAAACTGGTCAATACTGAATCTGGTATACCGCATCTTGATCATCGGTCATATAATAGCCATGCCCCTCTGCAAATGATATGCCCTCCTGCTGAACGCCGGGGAGCTGATAGCGTTGTTTAATCGTGCCCTGTGCATCCAGTTCGATCATCTGATTTTCAATGTCGCTGAGAATGAACAGTCGACGGCTTTTGCTTTCAAAATGAAGGTCGGTGATCGTCGGAACCAATACCGCGAAGGTTCTTATAATCGTCGCGGTGAGGCTTTCCTCGTTCGTTCCCTCCGGCGGCAATGATATTTCGCAAATGATTGATTGTCGGTTGAACCTTCTCAACCTGGGCATTTTTATTGGCGATAAAAAAGGTACAGTTATTTTGATCTTCCGAATCTGGTACGCAGGTGATGGATTCAAGCGTTTCGTCGGCAGGATCCACGATTAACTGATTATTGAAATGCCAATCGATAGTGAAAACACGCTGCACCCTGAATTTTACAGGTTCAACTTGTAGAATTTTACTTTGACCCTCAATGACTAAATAGAGCAAACCGGAAACGGGATGGCAAGTGATGCC
>RPQV01000397.1 GCA_003818595.1 Calditrichota bacterium | reverse complement strand
GAAATCAAAAAAAGATATTCACGTCAGTTATCAATTCTTTAAATTATTTATTCGCTTCAAACCACATAACGAATAAGCGTTAACGACCAAATGCAGCCGATTTTAACCGCCGATGCTTTCAGGCTAAATTCGGGGTAGTTCCGATACTAGTTTGTTTGTGTCAGTTTCTTTTATGCGGTTAAAACGGCTGATTTAATTGTAAGACCGGTCAGAGAGAAAAAAGTATTTCATAATTCCTTCGAATGGATAGATTACGTGAGAGGAATTAACGCTCCTCATACAAACTTGCTCGACGTCGTTCCTTTCAAGTTATGTTGTCAAACGATATTCCGTGCTCGAACTCCCCGCCGCTAAAGTGCCGCCGCGTTAATCGCCGACTATTTCTGAATCAATCTTCTGCACCAGTCTTTTAAAATCCTCTTCATCAAAACCGCAGGTCGAATAGATGATCTTTCCCTGTTTGTCGGCTAGGAAAATGCGCGGGATATATTTTGCGGCAAATTTAGTATAAATCTCTTTTTTGGGATCAGGCGCCAAAGGAAACGTAAAGGGAACCTGTTTCTTGAATTTGAGCAGTTCATTGGCAGTGTGTTCACGGCCGACCACCAGCATGGTGAATTCTCTATCTTGATATTTTTCCCAAATCTCGACCTGCAGATGCGGTAATTCGGCCAGGCAGGGGGCACACCAGGTGGCGAAAAATGAAATGAGTACGACCTTCCCGCGCTGCAATTGCAGGGGGATGCTCTGACGATCCAACGTTTTAACGGTGATCGCCGGCAGTTCGTCGCCGATCTTTAATAGAGTGGTTACTTCAACATCATCAGCGTATGATGCCGTCACAGTCATCAGGACCAAAAAGAAGAGAAAATATTGCCTTTTCATTCTTCCACCACATTTCCGACATGCAACATTGAAAACTGATTGTCAAAAGACGGAGTCTCATGTTCATTGAACAACCAACTCGCGTTCGAAAACAAGGCCTTGGTTCGGTTTGTCGAGAAAATTATTGACCTGAATGCGCAGCAGAACTTTATCAGCGACTTGGCTTTTTTCAGGCCGCCCGACGGGTATCAAAACGGTGCTCAAGGGAGGAATGGTGACGGTTGTCGGTAACGACAAATTGCTCTCCACAAAACTCAAATTGAGATCGAATTCAAGGCCGGAGTGGTTGACCAATTGCAGAGGAGTATTGTTTTTAGATTTCAGCGCGAGTTGTCCCGGCATAATTTCCAGCGATTTTTCAGCAATCATTTGTAAATGAGGCGTCCTGCCGATGAGTTTATTCCGCCAATAGACCACAGTCCGACGATTGATCAATCCATCTTTGATCGCTTCCACTGTGTTTTCGCGAGCCAATACCCAGGTCATGGGTCTATGGCGGGCGGGACCGGCGCTGTATTGCGAGGCGATTGTGCCGTGAATATCCGAATTGCCCATTATCGTCAGATTTTTATCCAGGCACCATTGATGAACTTCAGGATAATACTCGTCTTCGTTCACCACCTCGATGCCGTGCAAATACCCCTCTTCAAACAGCCGTGTGTGTTCCTCGTACCATTTGCCGATCCCATCCGGCTGCTGTCCCCTCCAGCCGGGGTGATTCCAAAAAATAAAAGCGCCCTGGTCGACGGCGGCTTGGATGGCGTCATGCCAGTCTTTGGTGTCGAGTTTATCAACGTTTTTTATGAACAACGCATTAAAATGACCCGGAGGCATGTCGCGCGTGATCTCTGCGCCCTTGATAAACGTGAGGAGATAATTGGGCGCGACGGCTGCTCCGATTTCAGTAGAACGGTTGAGATTGATATGGATATCTTTATCATGCGGCGTGTACTCTATATGATCGGTAATCGCCAGCGCATCCAAGCCGTTTTCCCAGGCTTCCCGCACGCGCAATGTCGGCCAGACTTCACCGTCGGAAAAAACGGTATGAGCGTGCAGATCACATTTGATGATCTGATATTCGGGAATCGTTGGTAATATTAAATCTGTTCGTTCAATGCTGAATAGTGATGAAATCGATGCGATGAAGAAAAGAATCAATACACTTGCTCTGGTTTTCATTCTGCTGTTCCTTTCGAGTTAGTTCAATATAATCGTTGCGGTCACCGGATAGTGATCTGAAATGTACATGTCCGGAGGTTGGACCCGAAGGATTTCTGCTGCCTTTACTTCGAGGCGACGATCGACGAATATATAATCAATTTTATCTTCTCCCGCCTGATCGCTGAAGCCATGGAAAGTACCGACGTTCGTATCCTGCGGATGGAGCAGCCTGAAACTGTCGATAAAATAGGATGGACGAAAGAAGCGCTTTTTATATTTGAGCAGACTGATGACGGCGGGATTGTTTTCGCCGGCATTAAAGTCACCGGTCACAATGACCGGATCTCGATTGTCGCGCTGATCGATTTTGTCCAATAACAAGTCGATGCTTTTCTCGCGCGAAGGTTGTGACTGATGATCGAGATGAAGATTATAAACATAAAATGATCGACCGCTCGAATCATCTTCAAAATGCGCCCAGGTGCAAATTCTGGTGATTGAATTTCCCCAATGCTTTGATCCCGGCACATCCGGCGTCTGGGAAAACCAGAATGTGCCCTGGTTGCGGACCTGCAAACGCTGCGCTCGATAGAGAATGGCTGAATATTCGCCGGATGTGTCGCCGTCATCACGACCGACACCCAGACATTCGTATCCTGCGACATGTTCCAGGATCGCCTGATTCTGGAAATGCAGCGCTTCCTGCAGGCCGATGATATCGGGCGCCTGCTCCTGCAGCAGGCGATAGACATGCTCCTGACGATTCGACCACTGATAGTTGCCGTCTGGAGCGGTGCCGTAGCGAATATTGAAGGTCATTATTTTGAGAGATTTTCCAGCGGGCTCACGGTTTGCGGAAAATCCGAAAAACAGTGCCCAAGATAACAAAATAAAGAGAGGGATCATTCTTGATCGCATATGCTTTTCCTCCAATAAGGACAATCAAGTTTAAAAAACTTGATTAAAGAAGCAAGCAAATTTAATCAATGTGAATCAGAGATGAAACGATATAAAAGGGAACCCCTGGATAAAAATGGATGGAAGCAGAGAGTACAGAAATGGATTGAAAATCTTAATGAGCGCGAAATCCCTGTGACCGCAGCAGTTCGTCTTTCAGGGCTGAAACATTGATGGCCCATTTGCGGTCCAAAAGTTCGGTGGTAATCCGTCGCTTATGATACTGTACCCCCCAACCCATTCCAAAGCCGATGATCAACATGATCGCGGCCGTAATGACAAGATCCAAAGTTGCGCTTTCCATTGCTGTGAAATCCTCCATTTTCTCTCTGTCAAAATACATCTCAATCAGTGTGCCAAAAAATTCTGATTTTTGTTGGCCATGAAGTAGAGACAACGGATTATTTTCACAAAATTGCAAGGATTACGGGGGGAAAAAATGGTCAAGTTGTGGTGTTTGGTGATTTGACCAGAGGTCATCGTCAAAAGCCCACCCCTCGACTCCACCCCGCGGCTGTATCAAAAGTCCATCTCCACTTTATATACAGCTACCCTTGTGTGTCTACACTCCAAACTAACGCAGAGACGCAGAGCAGCGCAGAGGAATCGTCAGGCTGATCCTTTGCGTCTCTATGCATGCCGCGCACGCCAAAACCTTAGTAGTCCCTTGTCAAGACAACAATAAAGCTTATTACCTTATTATGGGAGGAGGATCGGGCTAATGCTGATCGTTTTTTCCCAGACGGCGGTAGCCGTTTTGCTCAGTCGGGAACTATCGTATTGGCAGCAGATAAGATTTCTCCTCGCTGCGCTCGTCGAAATGACAAAAAGGAGGGGTGAGCTCTCGTTGCTGCGCTCCGGTTGTTGCTCCACAGGTTGCAGCTGCAGTCGGCAGGCGCCCGGTCGGAGGCCTCGGAAGCGAAGCGCAGCTTCGCCCCCAATTTCCGTCCCAAGCTGAAGCTTGGGACGGAGAAGAGGGGGGACGGCTGCTTGGGTGGATGATAGGGCTTCGGCTCCGCTCAGCCACCGAAGAAAGAAGCGTTTTCACACAGTCTGGGAGCATGGGAACCAGGAAAAGCGGGCAGATGAAATCTTGGTGCGAAAGGAAGTGACACCCGCATGGGTGCAAAGGGCTAAGCGTCATGAATCCAAGTCATAGCGACGCATCAAGAACCAGTCATTGCGAAGGCGTTCCCCTGTGCATCCAACACCACAGCAGCCTTCCCGGCGGAACGCCGAAGCAATCCCCGGCCTCTATGCACCTCACCCGCAAAGGACGCCGTATCACTCTCAGGCCGGTGAGTTGCTCTTTGGCTGGGGATTGCTTCGCCCCGCGCAGCATCAGTACGAAAAGGCACAAACAGGGCGGGGGCTTCTAAGAAACG
>RPQV01000396.1 GCA_003818595.1 Calditrichota bacterium | reverse complement strand
CAGTTCAGAATACGTTAATTGCGCATCGCCGTGAGTGACAGCGACTTTATCGGGTGATTCGACGGCATATCTTTCGAAAACCTGATGCGCGCAAAGGGACGAATCAAAGGGAACATCAGATTGATTCCAGTCGCGCAGCAGCAGACGCTCTTCGCCTTCGGGGATAAATTCAATTTCGGAAATACGCTGTTCAGGCTCCAGCAGAGCATTGCGCAAAAAGAGCTCTAAATGGTGCAGCAGCCGATTGGCGGTTTCATTGCGAAAAAGATCTGTGTTATATTCCAACTGGAAAAAAAGACCATTCGCTGTCTCTGCGGCTTCAAGAGATAAATCAAATTTGGCAATAAAACTCTCATTGTCCACCGGCGTCACCTGCAGTCCAGGCAATTCCAGTCCCGACATCGGCGTGTTCTGCAATACGAACACGACCTGGAATAACGGGCTATGACTCAGGTCGCGTTGCGGGTGCAGCTGCTCAACCAGCATTTCAAAAGGAATGTCCTGGTGCGCATAGGCGTCAAGTGCATTAGATCGCACAGACTGCAGGAATTCCAAAAAAGTGGGATCCTGGTCAAAACGACAACGAAGTACCAAATTATTCACAAAAAAACCAATCAATCCTTCTGTTTCCATTCGATTTCGATTGGCAATCGGCGTACCGATATTAAAGTCATTTTGACGGGAATATCGATACAGAACAGAAGCAAAAACAGCAAACAACGTCATAAAGGGCGTCACGCCTTCGCGACGGCTAAAAGCTTTAACCGCATTGGATATTTCGCTGGAGAGAGTGCGTGACAGGGTCGCGCCATTGAATGACTGCATTCTCGGCCGCGGAAAATCTGTCGGTAATTCGAGCAGAGAGGGAACGCCGACGAGTTTTTGTCGCCAATAACTCAGTTGTGTCTCCAGATACTCACCCTGCAGAACCTGCCGCTGCCAGATCGAAAAGTCGGCGTACTGAATCGGAAGCTCTGGAAGGTTTATCGGTTGAGAAGCGGTAAATGCATGATAAAATTGAACGACATCACGAACCAACAGATTAACAGACCAGCCATCACCGATAATGTGATGCAGCGTAAATAATAGAACATGTCGGTTTGAGCTCAGTTTGATCAAGACAATACGAAACAGCGGACCTTCGGCGAGATTAAATGGCCCGACCGCCTCTTGCTCGACAAGGTCGTTCGTCTGTGCCGTCTGATCATCGAGCTTCAATTGACTTAAATCATACTCTTCAATGGATGCGACAAAATTTGAAGCGATGCGCTGAAAAGGCCTGCCGTCATCGGATCCAAATGCGGTACGAAGACTCTCGTGACGTTGGATCAACGCGTTAAAACTCTTTTCCAGTGCCGGGATATTCAAATCACCTTCAAGCTTCAAAGCAATGGGAATGTTGTAAAACGGGCTTTCAGGTTGCAGCTGATCCAGAAACCACAACCGTTGCTGGGCAAATGACAACGGCAAATCACCCTCCCGCGTCTGCGGGGTAATTGAAGGCAGATCAAGTCCAAAGCCTTGCGCCTTCAACTCGTTCAGTTTCAAACCCAAATCAGCGACCGTGGGAGTGGCGAACACATGTTGAAGCGACAGATCCACGGAAAACGCTTCCCGTAGACGGCTGACCAACTGCGTAGCGAGAAGCGAATGACCTCCGAGATTAAAAAAGTCATCGTTGATACTGACTCGATCAACGTGCAGAACATCTTGAAAAATAGCGGCAATTAATTCTTCGGTCGGCGTACGCGGCGCCACATATTCAGTCAAAATGAATCCTGACTGATCCGGAGCCGGTAAAGCTTTTCGATCCACCTTGCCATTGGGCGTCAGCGGAAACGTCTCCAAAACCACAAAAGCCGCAGGCACCATATAATCGGGCATCTTCTCTTTCAATGTCGCAACAATCTGCGGTACATTGATTTCCTGTCCACCATGCGGCGCCACGTAAGCAGCCAACCGTTTATCTCCCGCGATGTCTTCACGCACAATCACCACGGCTTTATTGATCGATTCAATTTCTTCCAACTGAGCTTCTATTTCACCGAGTTCAATTCGGAATCCTCGCAGCTTAACCTGAAAATCGGCTCGACCTTCAAAGACAAGTTGTCCATCAGGTGTAAATTTTCCCAAATCACCTGTTTTATACATCCTCTCGCCATTTCCATGGAATGGATTGGGAATGAAACGATCGGCGGTCAGATCAGGACGTTTCAAGTAGCCACGGGTCACGCCGACACCGCCGATAAAGATTTGACCTGTGAGTCCGACCGGAACGGGATTTAAAAAAGGATCGAGGATATAAACTTGAATATTTTGGGAAGGTCGGCCGATGGACGGAGAACTGGTCTCATAGATATTCTCCTGCAAGATTCCGATCGTTGCACCGATCGTCGTTTCCGTCGGCCCATAACCATTGAGAAACGATCTGCCGGAAGACCACCGTTTTACCAACTCCCATGAACACGCCTCACCAACAGAGATGACAGTCGACAGCGAGGCCAATTTCTGGGGATCAAGCTGAGAAAGAAGTGAAGGCGCCAGTGTGACATAATTGATGCGATGTTTGTTCAGGAAGTCAGACAATTCATCAACCGAGATCAGAACCGATCGCGGCGCCAGATAAAGCGTACCACCATTGAGCAGCGCCTTGAAAATTTCTCCCATGGAAGCATCAAAGCTAAAGGAAGAAAATTGCAGGATTCGACTTTTCGGATCTCCTGCGAATGGCTCGCCTCCGAAATCTTTAAAATTGCAGACGCCTTTATGGGGAACCAGAGTCCCTTTGGGTCGGCCGGTTGATCCAGAAGTAAAAATAATATAGGCCAGATTTTCAGGCTCTATGGGTATGTCGACACTCTCTTCACTAAAACTTTCAATCGCCTCCTTTTGCTCATCAATCGCCATGAGGAGCGTAAAAGATGACGCCAAATCAGCTTTCAGGCTGGATTGTGTCAACAAGAGTGCAGCCCGAGATTCCTCCAACAGCAGACGTATTCGCTCCTGAGGATAATAGGGATCAATAGGAACACAGGCGCAACCGGATTTCAGGATTGCCAAAAGTGCGGTAACCATGTCCAGGGAGCGATCCATGCACACGGCGATCAGGTCTTCGTTTTTTACACCCTTGGCGATTAAAAAACGCGCCAGTTGATTGGACGCTTTGTCCAATTCATGAAAGGTCAGGCTCTTCCCTTCAAAGAACAGCGCCGGTTGTTGGGGGAATTTTTTGACCACTTGCTCAAAAAGATGCGGTATCGTCGAGGAATCCGGTAACGGAGCAGAGGTTTTGTTCCATTCGAAGATAATTTGCTCAAATTCTGCTGCAGTAATCAAGGCTAAATGCTTCAATTTTGCCTGCGGCGAGGCAATTATCTTTTCCAGGATCAGCTCGACTTGAGACATCATCACCTGTATTCTCTCGGTCTGGAAACGATCGGTTTCATAGGCGATCTGCAGACCGATCTGCTTCCCGGGCGAGCAGATAAAAGTCAAGGGATAATTGGTTCGTGAAAAGTGATTTTGCTCGCCGATATGGATCGAATGTTCTGATTTTTTAATCGAATCATCGACAGGATAGCTTTCAAAGACGAATAGGGTATCAAATAATGAACGGATTGCCGTCAAGCGACTCCAGCTTTTGATATTCACCAATGAACTATATTCGAACCGTCGGCTCTCGACTTGCTTTTTCTGAATGGCCTGCAGCCATTCAGAAATGGCGGCTTCATCATTAATGTAAATTCGTACTGGCAGAGTGTTGATGAACAGGCCGATCATTTGATCCGCGCCGGACAACTCAGGGGGTCTTCCCGAAACAACAGAGCCAAAAACAATATCCTGTTCATTGCTGTATCGACTCAATAACAGCGCCCAGGCGCCTTGAAGCAGAGTGTTGAGCGTCAAGCCGCTTTGACGTGAAAACTCGCGCAGATTTGCAGTTAAATCTGGCGACAGCAGCTGTTGAGCGGTTGTATAGTCAGATGTCTTTGAAGAATCCTTCAGGATCCGGGAGCCGGGGAGAGGCGTCGGGGCAGTGAAACCGCTCATTTCCTTCGCCCAGAAAGATTCAGCGGATGTCATGTTTTGCTGTTGCAGCCATTCGATATAGTTTTTGAACGGCGGGCGTTCAGGGAATTCAATAAGCTGTCCGCCGTCAAAAGTGTGATAGCAGGAGAACAATTCCTGCATCAGTAATGGCTGCGACCATCCGTCAAGAAGTAAGTGATGGTGAGTCCAGACCATGATATGACGATCGTCTGCGATCTGAAGCAGGGCCAATCGCATCAGCGGGGGTGAAGTGAGATTAAACCCATTTTTCCGATCGCGAAGAAGAAATTAATCACGTTCGTTTTTTTGAATTTCGCCGGATTTTCCCCTCCAATCCTCCAT
>RPQV01000395.1 GCA_003818595.1 Calditrichota bacterium | reverse complement strand
GATGACTTGCTGCCATTGTGAATGATCAACGTAATAATCTAGTTCAAGCACCTGTTTTTTAACCGGATCGTTTTTTCGCACAAGTATAACAACGAAACAACTCAAAAGGATAAACACGTTCAGAAGACCGGTCCAAAAAGCAATCGACGCGTTATTTTTATGAGCCTTCCATCTTCTTGCTGCGTATTTCGCATACAGCAGGTTAATTAAAAATAATAGTACAATGAACAATAACACCCAGCTCCAATTTATCGTCAGACCGGAGATTTTCAATTTCAAATTAACTAAAAACGCATCTTTGACAGGCAGGAGAAACAAACCGAGCGTACCTATCCAGGGGATAACGGCAGACAATATCAAGTAGCCGGCAGATGCGATGATACCGTTTTTATTAAATAGATCCTGCACAATCACCAGGGCGGCAAATAAAAAAGCAAGGCCGCCGACAAGATAATAAAGTACCGCGAATAGTGGTATAAAGAAAAGTATTCTCATCAAAAGGTTTGCGGACTTTAGCAAAAATGTCAGCGCAAATAAAAGCGACGCCATTATTCCTACAAGCAACATCAGCGGGAGGTGATAGCCGCTATATAGATAGATAAATAAAGCGGCGGGTAAAAAAGGCAAACTGCTGAAGGCGAGGTGCTGATGGTTTTGCTGAAGGAGCCGGCGAAACAGTAGGGAAGAGAGGGTAATGAGCATCGCCAAAAGCACAGCGCCTGTCCAGCGTATATAATAGAATTGTGAGAGCAAACGGGATACCCAGTCGAGTAAACCGCCCGGAGAGAGCGAGAATTCTTTAAAAAACAGACTGTCAAAGAAAAACACCGGTTGTTGTTCTTGATAAATGAGCAATGGATTGATTTTCCAATAAAAATAGCCAAAGGCGAAAACAAATAACATGATCCCCATGATGGTAGTCCATGGGGATTGAATCAATGATTTGATTTGCATTTTTACCATTTTATCCTCTTGCTTTCACTCTCCATTGCGCATCACGACTGAAATAGTCTTTGGTGATTTTTGCCACTTGCCCGGAAAGGAGCACGACTGCAATGAGATTCGGCACTGCCATTAATCCTAAAGCAACATCGCCAAATCCCCAAACCACTTCGAGAGGAACGATAGCACCGATAAAATGGAAAAGCACATACACCCACTTGTAGGGCAGAATGGCGCGCGGACCGAATAAATATTCTGCCGCACGATCGCCATAATAGCTCCAACTGATGGCGGTTGATATCGCAAAGAGAAAAACTGACAAGGTGACAATTTTATCTCCCCATGGTATGATCGAAGCCAGGCCAACTTTGAAAGCATAGGCTGTCAATGGTGAACTGTTCATCCGGCTGCCATTGATGATGACCTCATGAGCGTTGGTGCTGACAATCACGAGACCCGTGATGGAACAAATGATCAAGGTATCGATGAGCGGGCCTAACATTGAAACCGTGCCTTCGCGCGCTGGTTCTCTTGTTTTTGAAGCGGCGTGGCCGATGGGAGCAGAACCTTGCCCGGCTTCATTGGAAAAGAGGCCGCGTTTTACCCCCCAAATCATGGTGTTCAAAAACAATAAAAATCCTCCGCCGGTGAATCCGACCAGCTCAGCCCGCGGCTTGAAGGCTTCGGAAAAGATCACCGCCAATGTCGGCAAAATATGACGCCAATTTATCGTCAGAATGATCATGCCCGCGATAAAATAAATGAGCGCCATAATGGGTGAAAGATAGGAGGTCACCCGACCTATGCGTTGAATGCCGCCGAGGATGACCAATGCGACGGCTACCGCTAAAAAAATGCCGGTAGCGATGCGGACGGGCTCCACGTTGATACCGATAAAGTTGACTGGAATCAATGCCGGACTGGCAGCGGGCAGCGCCAGTTTGAATTCGCTCAGGATTTGGTCCGCACAGGTGAATGCCTGTATCGAATTCCCGGTACCCATTGACGAGATCACGGCAAAGGCGGCAAAGGCCAGCGCCAAAGGTTTCCATTTGGCGCCCAGTCCTTTTTCGATATAATACATGGGTCCGCCGCTGGCTGCGCCGTTGGGGCTGATGATTCGGTAACGTACGGCCAGAGTAGCCTCGGCATATTTTAAGGCCATGCCGAAAATAGCCGTAATCCACATCCAAAAGAGTGCGCCGGGTCCACCATAATAGATGGCTGTCGCCACGCCGGCAATATTGCCGATGCCAACAGTCGCAGAGAGCACGGCGGAGATCGTTTGAAAATGGGTGATGTCTCCGGGATCGTGCGGATCATTGAATTTACCACGAACAGCGTCAATCGAATGCCAAACCTTGAAAAGCTGTATCCATTTTAGACGAAAGGTAATATAAATGCCGCTTCCCAGCAGTATTAATACCATCAGTGGGAAGAATTCCGGCCATCCCCAGACCGTGTTGGCGAGTGTCTGAATGATCAGTTTAACTTTATCCATGGGTTCGTTTTATCTCAATTGGATGTGTGGAATAGTTTTCAGCGACGAAACGGTGTCGTTTCGCCGCCTCCGTTTGACGAATTAAAATGGATTGTCTGCTTTCAGCACAAAATCGATACATTCTTTGATTTCCGGCACATTATTTTCCCAATTGGTTTCATATTCAATGGAAATATTGCCGGAAAAATTCTGACGTTTTAACTCTTGAAGGATTTCATCGATGTTCGCCACTCCCTTGCCGTAGGGAACATCATGAGCTTCAACGTTGCCGATTTCATTCAAATCTTTTAAATGAACGCTGATGATCCTGCCTTTAGCTTTTTTCAGCGCTTCCAAAGGATTTACGCCTGACCGCAGCCAATGGCCGGTATCGCAGGCGAGACCAAATCGCGGATCCCGTCCGTCGACAAGTTCGAGAACCTGGTCCGGATTCCAGTAGATGTAGTCGGGATTATTTATCTGCACCGGATGATTGTGAATGCCGACTTGAATATTGTATTTTTTGATCATTTTCTCAATGGCATCCAGCCCGGCCGGGGAATGATCGCCCGGCTCTATGGATATCGCCGGAATGCCCATGAGCTTGGCAAAGACAAAAACGCGTTCCATTTCTGCCTCATCCTTCCAACCAACAACGCCATAGTTTACCAGGCGGACCCCGGCTTTTTCGAGAATCAGTTTGGCATGTGCCCAAACCGCGGGATCGGCGTTATGGTCAAAGGGCGACTTGAGGTGCGGGCAGAGATTCTGGCCGGGAAAGGCTTCAATCACCGAGCTGCCGGCCTCTTTGGCTTTATACACCCCTTCTGCAAAGGTGAACAGGCGAAAACTCCACATCTGTGGACCTATGGCAAATCCACCGACTTTGACTTCATTCGGAAAATCACCGGCAAAAGTTGAGAGAGTCGTACCGAGTAAAAGAATCGTGAGAATGGTCGAAAGTTTCATTGTTGTTCTCCTGTACGTGGTTATTATTGTGGACGGCGTTGATCAGCGCGAAATCCCTGATCACGACGAAGTGGAATTTTCATTCCATCGGTCGATTCCAGCCAATCCCACATTTTATGGTTTAGTTCGCTTTGAATAGGTTCAAATTCAGGCTGATCGATTAAATTAGATTTCTCCTCAGGATCATTCTGCAGATCATAAAGTTCGTCAATATCCCAAATGCCATGATAATGAATATATTTCCATCGTTGCGAACGAACCCCGAAGGTGGTCGGCGTTTGCGGGAAATTGCGTTCCCAATAATATTCATAAAACACATGCTCACGCCAGCCATCCACATCTTTTCTGAGCAGCAAATTAAGAATAGAATGACCATCCATGGATGCAGGTTTTTCGATGCCGGCAAGTTGCAGGACGGTCGGCGCCACATCAATATTTTGAACCAGTTCCTGCACAACACGTCCTGATTCGATCAAATCGGGACAACAGATCAAAAACGGGATCCGCATCGATTCTTCGTACATCTGACGTTTATCGATCAAGCCATGTTCGCCGAAGCAAAAACCATTATCTCCCATGTACATGAGGCATGTTTCTCGATCCAGAGCGAGTTTTTCCAACGTTTGCCTCACTCTGCCAATGCTCTCATCAAGCGCTAAAAGCGTTTCACAATATCGTCGATAAAACGTATCAAAATCCATCTGCCCGTGGTACATATAATCCACACCATGCCAGCTGTTTCGCTGAGCTCTGACCCACTCCGGGCGGCGGAAATAGTTGGTTTTATCGTTTGACATTGTCGAGGGATATTTCAACGGCATTGTTTCGTACCGGCCCCGGTGGCGTTCAGCCGGTTCAAACATGGCGTGAACTGCCTTGTGGGAAAGAAAAAGGAAAAATGGCTTTTTAGGGTCATGCTCGTGAGTGAGCCATTGGACCGCCAAGTCTGTTAAAATATCGGTAATATATCCTTGAATCTGTGTTTTTTGGCCGTCGATATTTAAT
>RPQV01000394.1 GCA_003818595.1 Calditrichota bacterium | reverse complement strand
TGGAACTCATTCGCATGGGTGTTGATGTCATTTGGTGCGGAGATGATTTCGGCGGACAAAACGGCATGATCATGTCGCCTGAACTTTGGCGCGAGATATTCAAACCACGTATCAGGACGATTTTCGAGGCATTTCGTCGCGAAAACCCGAATGTCAAAATTGCCTGGCACAGTTGCGGATCGATTCTGCCGATTATACCGGACTTTATCGAAATCGGCCTTGATATCCTGAATCCTCTGCAACCCCTCGCCCGAGATATGGATCCTCTGTTCTTGAAACGAAAATTCGGCAGGGATCTGATTTTTTTCGGTGGGATTGATGTGCAGGAATTGTTGCCCTATGGACATCCGCAGCAGATTAAAGATCAAGTCAGACATTGCATAAAAGTTTTGGGCGAAAATGGCGGATATATTGTCGCTCCGGCTCACAATATTCAAAATGATACGCCGGTGGAAAATGTGCTGGCGATGTTTGAGGCCGTAAAAAGCTTTGGCCGTTAAGGTGAGGGTGATCTTTATCCAACAGAGCTCACATCGTTTTACATCGCCTAAAATCCCGCTTGCTTTTTATGCTTTACCTTATATCTTTTATCTTCAACAAGATTATCTTGATTGTTCCGTAAACGATTACTAAAGTCAATTTGACATCCTGGAGCTTTTATGGTAAAACCACAGCAATTTTCCGGCCTGCAGTTGGGTATGTTGATCACCATGCGTATCGCAATTGGCTGGCATTTTTTATATGAAGGAATCGTCAAACTGCTCCTTCCTGATTGGACTTCCGCTCAGTTTCTCCAAGTTTCAAGTTGGAAACTGGCGCCTTTTTTTCATTGGATCGCTGACAATGGCCGGGCATTGGCCATCGTTGATTTTCTGAATATTTGGGGACTGATTCTGATCGGGCTTGGACTCATACTCGGCGCGTTTACACAGATTGCGACCGTCGCGGGCATGTTGCTGCTGGCTCTTTATTATCTCGCGAATCCTCCGTTCATTGGACTCGATTTCGGCATTCCGGTCGAAGGCCATTATTTGTGGGTGAACAAGGTGCTGCTCGAATTTTTTGCGCTGGGCGTGCTGCTCATATTCCCGACCGGCAGGTTCTGGGGCGTGGATGCTTTATTGACATCTGTTTTTCGGAGAAAAATGACAGCCAAAAAGCAGCGGGCCGCAGCATCGACCATCAAAATGCCGGAAGAGTCAGTTTCTTTCGGCCGGCGTCAGATACTCAAAGGATTAGCGACAGTACCGGCTCTGGGCGTTTTTGGCTATGCCTTTGCACGAAAAGCCCGATGGCAGGCCTGGGAGGAGAAAAACCTCGTCGATGCCATGACCAGTCCCAGCACCAAATTGTTTGATCCTGCCGGATTGCGGGATCTGAGCGGTCAAATGCCCAAAGGTAAAATCAAGGACGTCGAGTTCAGCCGCATTATCCTGGGCGGCAATCTGCTCTCCGGCTGGGCGCACTCCCGCGATCTGCTCTATGTCTCACAGTTGGTCAAGGCTTATCATAATAAAGACAAAATTTTTGCCACCCTGTTGACCGCTGAAAAGTGCGGCATCAATACTCTGCTGACTAACCCCATTCTGTGCACTCTGATTGATGAATATTGGCGGCGAAATATTGGCCGGATTCAATTTATCTCTGACTGTGCCGGGCTCAATTATGATAAGGGCAAATATGCTGTCCCTTTTGATGAATATTTGGATCGTGTCAAGCGGGCTATTGATTATGGCGCAGTCGCCTGCTATATTCAGGGCGAAACGGCTGATTATTACATCGAGAATAACCTGATTGATCAACTGACCAAGACCATTCAATTTATTCGCGACAACGGTGTCATGGTCGGCATCGGCGCTCATTATATTGAAACCATTGAACGATGTGCAAGCGAAGGATTCAATCCTGATTTTTGGATGAAAACCACTCACCACCATAATTATTGGAGCGCCAAATCCGAAGAATGGCATGATAATAAATTCGATTTTAATCCCGAAAAAACCATTGAAGTGATGAAAAGCCTGCCTCAGCCATGGGTCGCTTTCAAAGTCATGGCTGCCGGTGCGATTCCGCCGCAGGAAGCTTTTCGCTATGCTTTCGAAAACGGCGCAGACTTTGTGTGCGCCGGTATGTATGATTTTCAGATGGTCGAGGACGTGAACATCGCTCTGAATATTCTCACCGGTGATTTAAAACGGGATCGCCCGTGGATGGCTTGATCTGATGAAAGATAATTCATCAGGCACAGCACCGGCGTAGGCAGAAAAATTAAATAACTTTCGAGCTGCTGAGGATTTCGTCCTTGATTTTCATCATGTATTCGAATGCCGGATCATGCTCGTTCGGAATGTCGCCATTGAGGATCGCCTCTTCAATGGCGTTTTTTATTTGCCCCACCAAAGGCCCAGGGGAAAGACCAAGAACCTTCATGATCTCATCTCCATTCACCGGCGGCTGAAAATTGCGCAGTCGATCTTTTTCCTCGACCTCCGATACCCGCCGGACGACATAGTCAAAATTTGCCAGATGTTTCTTAACTCGTTCCGCATTACCCGAAGTGATATCTGCACGGCACAGCATCATCAGATCATCTATATCATCGCCCGCCAGGAAGATCAGACGGCGAATGGCAGAATCTGTCACCCCTTCCAACGACAAGTGAATCGGCCGTAAATGCAGTCTGATCATTTTGCAGACATATTCAATCAACTCTTTGGATAATCGTAAACGTCCACCAAAACGCCTGAACATCCTCGCCCCAACCTCTTCGTGACCATGGAAAGTCCACCCCGCCTGTTGATCGAACGCTTTGGTCGCCGGTTTGGCAACATCGTGATACAAAGCGGCGAAACGAAGCGGCAGATGATCCGAGACCTTGGCGAGGTTATCCACCACCTGAATGGTATGATTGAAAACATCCTTGTGGCGATGCTTTCCCATTTGCTCAACACCGCGCATGGCTGCGATTTCCGGTAGAATGATATCCAAAATGCCCGTGGATTCCATAAGACGAAAGCCTATCGATGGCTTTTCGCTGTGCAGAATTTTGCTCAACTCGTCTGTTATACGTTCCTGGGAAATGATCTTCAAACGGTGCGCTTCTGTCGTCAGAGCGTCTTTGGTGACACTCTCGATTTCAAAGCCCAGTTGGCAGGCGAAGCGAATGGCACGCATGATGCGCAAGGGATCATCAAAGAAGGTTCTGGCAGGCTCAAGCGGCGTGCGCAGAATCCCCCGCTGGAGGTCCTCAAGGCCTTTAAAAGGATCGATCAATTCACCATAATTACTCTGATTCAGAGAAACTGCCATGGCATTGATGGTAAAGTCGCGGCGCGAAAGATCTGTTTCCAAATCCGCGCTTTGTACCGTGGGTTTTCGCGAGTCTCCTCGATAGCTTTCCTTGCGCGCGCCGACGAATTCCAGAATGCGCCCTCGATAGTGAATCATGGCAGTGCCAAACTGGCGATAGATGGTCACATTTGAAGCACCGAGGTGGTCGGCAGCCTTTTCCGCAAACAAAGGGCCATCGCCAACAACAACAAAATCGATATCTTTATGATCTGCACGTTTCAGCAACCGGTCGCGCACATAGCCGCCCACGAGATATATCGGCATTTCCAGGCTGGAACTCACAGATGATAAAGAATCAAAAAGCCGGCTTTGCAGTTTTAACGGTTTCCTCATCATCTGTAAATTTAAGAAAATGAAGAGTAAAAACAAAGCCTTAACCAAACCGGCTCATTTGAGCCGATTTGTTTCATGCCCGCACAAATGTTTCAAGGGCACACGAAATCATATCATTCCTCAGAACGCCCGTTTCAAAACTAGTTCAATGCCTGCAGATCTTGCCATTGCAAAAAAGCCTCTAAGTCTATATAAATCAATTATTCTTGCGCTGCTTATTTTTTGCAGCAATGGAAATCTGATTTCAATCTCCATCTTGGCATCGCCTTTGCGTTACAGAGAGCGACTAACATATTTCAGAGGACGAAAGGGCATCACCGATAGGCATCCGTGTGAAGGTGTTTGCAGGCAAAGCAGGTGATGTTTTGCACCGTTTTAATTTTGAGAGGTGTAGGCAGGGCAACGTATGCCCTTTCGTCGCTGATGATACAGTAAATCTTCAATGAGAGCAGCCTGCACCGGTCATCTTCTTGATGAGGAGAAAAGATCTCGGTGGCGAGAGGTGAGACTTCATAGTGTTATTCAAAGGAGTCGCGGTTTTCATTGAAAATGTTTCAGTTCGTTGCACCTCTTGATTTTTGTATCAGCAGGGTGTAAAAACACCGGCATGATGATTTTAATCTCCAGGTGAAGAACATCGAATAATCTGTTGTGATCAATTTGTAACATATTGATAAAATAAGAGATAGTTAATGATGATGTTATTCAATCA
>RPQV01000393.1 GCA_003818595.1 Calditrichota bacterium | reverse complement strand
CCTAGTTCTGTCATTCCCCAGCCAATGACTTCCAAGGCTAGTCCGGCGCCGTACTTGCCGGCGGCGTCAAGCGCGACGCAGCCGTCGATATTGCTGAACATTTCCCTCAAAATTTCGAGTTTGGTGGAATAGGGTAACTCCTGATACAGATTTCCCAAAGAGCTGACGCCGAAAATAATGGGAGGGAAGGCAAGGTCGACTTTATGTAATGATCTATAGCGCAATGGTGGATCGATCCTGATTATGGTATATTGCCGAAAAAGAGCGGCTGCATGTGCCGGATGAAAATATTTTCGTAAACGTTGGCCGCAATGACATCGCGATATTGGTCGAGTGCGGCAGTGAATCGTGAACCCATCTCCGCTGCGATTTTGAATGAGACATGCAATAACTGACGCAAATGGGCATTAAAAAAAGGATGCTCGGGTCGATGCTGCAGCGCCTGCACCCACTGTTCCTGGTCCCACGCCTTGATTATTTTGGGCGCTGGAAGGCGTTTGAAATGAATATCGATCACCGATTCATACGGCTTGGATAGTTCGGCATAGCGCTCATAAGCAGCGGCATAAATGTCTTTGACAATTTCCAGCGCCTCGCCGCCGGCCATCGCCAGCCCGATCAGCTCCTCCAGCCAGGTGGTCCCCGCAGTCTTGAGATGGACGCCGGCGCTGAATCTCTCCAGAATCTGGTGCATTGCAGGATAGAGCGAAAACTTGTCGCTGCCGGAATGAACGCTCAATTTGAGATTCGGGGACAGGTCGAAACATCGAGTCGCATACTGAACGACGGCTACATCAGCTTCGAATTCGCGACGAAAATTGTCGACAGCGCCGACATAATCAACGCCTTTATTAAAGCGACCGCTGAACTTGGGCGCGACCGTCTGCAACGGTAAACCCTCGTCCGCTGCGGCGGCCAGAATGAAAAAAAGTTCTTCCGGCGTCTGCGGCTCTTCTGTTTCATCGATCGACATTTCGCAGATAAATCCTTGTTCGCCGCGGGCTGCCCGAATGTGACGATAGATTTCAGCGGCGCTCTTCACCGCATAAAGATATTTCGCGGCGATGGATTGAATGTCTTCTTCAGTGATGAAAAAAGAGTTGTCGAGGCGAGGGATGGTCAACAGTCCGGTGAAACGACGATGACGATCGATAAAGGCATCCCGTTCTTCATCCGTTGTCTTTTTGCCGATCGCATCGGCCACATCAAGGGTGAAAAAATCGCAACTCTCGACGAAATGCGGCGCCGTCTTCAGGGTGATGTGATCGGCATCCACAAAATAGGGCGCAATCCATCCCGATTGTTTTACCGCCTGATCTGCGGCGGCGCGCGTCTCCGCCGGCGTGCTGCGGATGATCGAGTGTTCGCGAAAGGATTTGTTCCAAACCGGCGTGATTTCAACGCCCTTTTCCGCCGCTCGAACGAAAGCGGAGAGCAGCGTCTTGCCCTCGCGTCCGAAACGGTCGCCGATACCCATCGAATAACGCGCCAGTTTCATATTGCTCCTATAATAATTGTCTGATGCAGAGCGGCGGTTCACGGCCGCACGGCCGTTCCGTCGCGTCTACGAATGGGGCTCCAATAACCGGGATGCTCGGGCAACGGATATTTTGCCGCTGCCGCTTCATTGATATCCACACCCCAGCCCGGGGCTTCATGGACCATCATATAGCCGTTTTTCATCGTCGGACAACCGGGGAAAACCTCCTGCGTCGCTTCGTCGAATAATACGCGTTCCTGGATGCCGAAATTGTGAACTGCCAGGTCAAGATGGGCATTCGCCGCATGACCGACTGGTGACACATCGCCGGGCCCATGCCAGGCAGTGAGCACTTGGAATTGCTCGGCCAGCGTCGCCAGCTTGCGGCCGGGCGTCAGCCCGCCGATCTGTGAAAGATGAACGCGGATATAATCAATATGGCGATTGACGATGAGGTCAACCCACTCGTGCGGATTGTTGAACAATTCCCCCATGGCAATGGGAACACTGGTTTGTTCGCGCAGCATCTTGAACCAGCCATTGGCCTCGGGCGCAAACGGGTCTTCGATGAAATAGGGACGGAATTCTTCCAGGCTTTTAATGAGATTGATGGCGTCGATTGGCGGGATTCGTTCATGGATGTCATGCAGCAGCTCGATTTCCTCGCCGCAGGTTTTGCGGATGTGCGCGAACATTTTCGGCGTCGAGGAGATATAGGGGAACACGTCCATGTGACCGTCTTTGGGCTCACCGAAACCGGCAGTGCGAAAATCCGCCTGCTGCGACAAATGAGCCGCACCATAGCCGCCGAGCTGTATGCGCACATGGCGGTAACCTTCGGCCATCTGTTTCTGCACATCGTCCTGCAGTTCGATGACGTCGCGACCGCCGCAATGAGCATAGGTGTCCACGGCAAAGCGGCATCGGCCGCCGAGCAGCTGATAAACCGGCATGCCCGCGCGTTTGCCCTTGATGTCCCACAAGGCCTGGTCAAGACCGCTGAGAGCGTTGTTGAGTACCGGCCCGTTGCGCCAGTAGGAACTGGTGTAGGCATTCTGCCAGAGGTCTTCGATGTCGTCAGCGCTGCGTCCCACGGCGAACGGCTTTAAATATTCGTCGACGGCCACTTTCACTGGCAGTGTCCGCTGATTGAATGTGGCGCAACCGAGTCCATACAAACCGGGCTCGTTGGTCTCCACTTTGACCACAGTCAGGCGGATGCCGCTGGGCGCCGTGGTGATCGCTTTGATGTCGGTGATTTTTAAGGCCGGCAAACCGCGCCGCGATGGTTCGGCTGTCGTTGCTGATGCTCGTTTACGGCTCAGCAGCGTAACAATGCCGGCTGCGCCGATGCCTCGAAACAATTCCCGTCGGTTCATAGCCTGATATCCCTTTTGCTGGTTTCTGTTGAATCTTCGCGTGACGACATGGATCGCCGGTTACAATCGCTGCTGGGTCGCTCGAGATGATGCTCCTCGCGGTAATGCGCTTTCCAGTGGTGCGGAAGACGCTACAACCGCCGCTCGGTCACTGGATATAATGGTCCAGCCATTGTGCCGCCGTCTGGACTTTCTCATCCTTGGTGATGGCATTCGCCGGCAGCGCCGTCAGACGCCAGACAATGTCATGATGGATCTCCTGTCCGATGCTCAACTTGGTCAACGGACTCAGCAGTTCCAATTCCGTATATTGCGGTGAGGTATATACTTCGGCGCTCAAATCGCCGTCGGGATGAATGCCCGGTTGACGACGAAAGAATTCGCCGAAAACCATATTGTCGACGACGGCGCCCAGCCAATGATCGGAATCAGCCCCGACTTTGAGTGAGGCGCTGCTTGACGGGGTAAAGATGCCGACCGAGCCTTGACGCGCATAAAAGCTGCGGGCTTGATCGCTCCAAAAACGCATGCCGTCGGTCAGGGTGGTGGCGGGATTGAGATTGAGCAGGGCTGCCAAGGGATTGCGGATCTGCGTGACGTTCCAAACGGTATACTCGATGGGCTCGACCGAGCTTTTGCGCGCACGTTTCTCTTTACGGATGGTTTGTTTGATGCTTAATTCCGAACCACTGTCGGCCAGCGTGATCTCGCGAATGCATCGGGCGCCGCAAAAATCGCTGAGCATGCTGGTGATCTTTATTCCGTTGGCAATTTCCTCGACCTGGTGCGCATTGCCGTCGAACCAGTGATCCGGCGGCCAGGCATAACCGTTGATATCGGGAAACTTGTCCTGCTCGGTCGGCCACACTTTGTCGCCGCCGAAATTGGCCCAGGTGATGCTGCCGTTCTCCCGATAGGGCTGCCCGGTCGGCAATGTTTTTCCGGCATAACCCGCATCGTTCCACAAAATGTTTTTGCCATTGATCAGTCCATAATGCATGATGCGACCGATCGCGGGAACCACCACAACCTTCACCGTGCCGTTGCTCAGTTCATAGCTGTCGCTCCAGCCGTTGAAATTTGTTTTGGTCAGGGTGAAACCATCCTGAACCCCGGGGTCTGTGGGATTGTCTGCCTTTTTCGAACACATGATGAACGCTGCTCCCATGTTGATCCATACTAACAGCATAATGATATTTTTCATGACGTCGGCCTTGAATTGGTCAAATTGAAGATGCTTGTTGTAAAAAGATAAACAGGCACAAGGTAAAAACAAAGCGGAATGTTTAAGATTTTTTCTGGCTGTTTTGGCTTGAATTCATTCATTTATCCCGCATCCGATTCACGCAAAGACGCAGAGGCCGCAAAGATACGCAAAGGAAGACCTTTCTCCATGCGAAGCGTCATTTTTAGTATCCCCAAATACAAGGAGAGAAAATTACATAAATATTTCTTTGCGCGCTTTGCGCCTCGGGCGTGAAGCGATTCTCTGTCGTCTGTTAATTTCTACCAACAGCGTTTGTATCCAATACAGCGTTTCAGGCCGCT
>RPQV01000392.1 GCA_003818595.1 Calditrichota bacterium | reverse complement strand
GTGAGAGTGCCAGAAATACCAATCTTTTTGATTTTCAGTCAATCCGGTGGTGTCGCCGCTCATCACCCGATACATGACTTCCTCAGCATTGGAGGCGATAGGTGTTTGACCATCACCTGCGAACCCACCGGAAGAGGATGACTCAACGGCTCTGACGCCGGGTCGGGCATACCAATCGAACCAATGCCAGTCGGTTAATCCCAGTTTCTGGCCTTGGCGGACATCGACGACGCCGTCATTGTTGAGGTCCAGATTTCTGGCCGCCGGCGGCGAATCGAGGAACTTGATGGCCGAGTAAGCCATTCCCGTCAGACCGCCGGACTCATCGTCCAAGTCCCAGATATAGGCGAAATCCAAATCGTCGTTATAGGCCATCATATCATCGTCATTGGTTCTCCCGGCGAGACTCCCGGCAGCGGTCTTGTTGTAGGCATCGACATCGAAATAAAAGCCGACGTACATGTCCTTATAGTCCCAGCCCAGGCCATTGTTGGTGTATTCGAGATATCTCCGGTTTTGTTCGATGATGCCCACTTGATTTGATTTATTGATGATCTTGACCGGGAAAAAGAGAATATCCTCGGCGAATGAGCGTCCATAGGAAAATCCGGAGCTCTGCACTTCGACGCCCATGCTGTATCCCTGATTCGAATCGACGTCTCTGATACCCCACCGATCATCATAGGCCATAAAAATATCGACATCCGAATAAAAGGTGCCCGGAATCGGCCGATTATAGGTCGGTGAATTGGGATTGGGATCGCGCGCCCAAGGTCCAGGCCAAAAATGCCACACCTCATTTTCCTCATCATATTGCGCGCGTAAACTGTCGACGATCGCCTTCTCCTGATCAGTCAGGTCGGCGTAGGGTCCGCTCGGGCTGGACATCCATGTTTTGTCTTTATCGTAATATCCGGTCGGCCAGCTGTTCGGCTGATCGCTCGTTGCCAGCAGCGGCGTTCGATCGCCCAAGGCAGCATAAACCGCATATTCAGCGACCTCAGCCGCAATGACCTGACCCGAATGAAGCCTGCCATTGTGATTGCGAACCGGCATCCAGTCTGGACGGGTGACGTTGTTGGTGCGATCCATGTTGGACTCGGCGACAGTCGGTCCCCACCAATAGAGACTGTCGGCAATCTTGGGGTGCGGTCGAAAAGACCACGGATATTTATCCTTCAGCTCCTGCGGCGAATCATTGCGGGCGCCGTTCACGCCGACCATCATGCCCACTGACGCCAGATATTGAAAGCCTTTGTACAATCCCTCGGGATTCGACCAGTTGGAAAAATCATGACCAACGATTTTGCCGGTGTTGGCGGTCATGGTCTTGACTTCGCCTTTGAGCAGATATCCCTTGGCACGCTGGGCGATCGCTTCTTCAGGCGTCTCGTCAACCTGGGAAACGAGTTTGCCCAGACTCTCGTCCTCAGCGGGAGTTGACCCTGCGTCGCGATGGTCAGCAGCGCCGAGAGTCAAAGCAAAAAGTAAAATAAACAGAATAAAAGCAACATTGATGATTTTCATACATTCCTCGTCTGTTTCAAACAACACGACTCATCCGAGCGACTCTAGCGTTAAAACTCAATTTCAGTATAGAACTGAATACTGCGTCGGGGACCATAAAAGAATGGCTGATCGTAAATAGTGTCGGAATTCAAGCCTGAGGCTACGCGATTATTGGCACGGCGACCTGGATCATTGGGTTTGCCGGTCTCGTTGTAAATATCATATACGTTTTTACGATCAAAGAGATTTTCAATCTGCAGACCCAGTTTGAAATTGAATCGGCCCAGCGGAATGATTTTATGCGCGCTGACGGTGACAAAATTGATCCACGGCATGCGTTCTGAATTGGTCTCCTGCGGGATGCCTTCGACCGTCGGTGTGTAGGGTGCGCCGCTCTGAGCCACCACAATGAGATTGCTCATCATGTTGGCAAACGGTTTAATACCAAAGAGGTTCAATCCGCCCTTGTCGCCGGTCCGATAGCCCATTAAAAAGCTGAAATCATGCGTACGATCATAATTCATGAGGATTTCGCGCTTGGGCATGGTTTCCGGTGTGTCGGTGTTGCGATAGCCTTCCCATGGGTCAGCACGATTCGCTTTGGCAACCGAATAGGTGTACATCAACCTGGCGCTCCATGGCGTCTTCAATGAGGCCTTTTCCAAAGTGACGTCCAATCCGCGGGCAGTGCCATAGTCAATTCCCTTGCTGATCGTGTAGCTGAAGGGAAAAGCCGGAACGCGTTCTGTCGCATCCAGTTCGCTGTATTCTTTCGACCAACCCACCAGACTGGCCACCCATTCGGCAGAAAACTGATTGCGCACGCCGAATTCATACGCTGTCAACTTTTGCGCACCGATCAACGGGTTGCCGACGATGGGTGAAAAAGTCGTCAGGTCGCGCTCACTGTTCAGATAGACGTTTCGATAGATCGGCAACTGATGAAAAATGCCGTAACCGAAAGTGAATGTCGCTTTATCAGTGATGATGTGCGAAATTCCGATGCGCGGACTCCATTTGTAAAGTGTTTTGGTGGGAATCAGGGGACTGTTGGGATCATTGGTGTCTTCCCAGGCATCGGTATTATAATTGTTCATATCCAGCCGCACGCCCAAGTTGATGGTCATATAATCATATTCGATCTTGTCCTGAACATAGGTTGACATTTCGCGCGGATATTTGTGATGATATTCCGTATAGGGCGTCTGAATGAAAGGAAGTTGGATTTCATCAAAAAAGATATTGTGATATCGTCCTTCGAGGCCGAATTGGAGCTGGTGATGACGATTCACTTGGCTGGTGATGTCAAAGCGGCCATTGTAGGTATCGGTCCACGAATGATGAAAGTAGCGGCCGGAACCTTCGATGGTGTAATCATAATAGGGTGCGGTGTAACCGGCGCCATAGCTGTTATACTGCCAGGCGTCGAGCCATTCATTATAGAGCGGATACAGTCCCGGATCAGGAAAAAGCGACGCGTTGCGCTCCGCTCCATCCGCAAGTTCCTGGTTTTCAATGTCATCGCGAATCAGGGAAAGGTTGCGCTCAAATTCATCCGGATAGCCATCGCCATCAGAGTCTACAGGAACAGCATCTTCGTTTTTGCTGTCGGCGTCATAGGGATCAGTATTCAAACGCGTTTCCACCCAATCTGAATAGCCGTCACCGTCCTGATCATGATTTTTGACCAGATATTGCCGCCGTTGGAAAAAGCGGGAAAAACGCATGGTGTAGAAGGTTCTGCTGGAAATCGTATGCGTCCACTCTAAAGATTGCCGATCCGAATTCAGCATGGTATAGTTCTTTCCCTCAGGGTAATAGCGGAATCCGAGCGATTCGCCATCGTTGCTGAAGATTTTCAGGTCTGTCGAAACCAGCCAATTGGTGTAGACCAGTTTCATGTTCGGCTTGAGCTTCCATGACACCTTGCCGAAAACATCCCAGATTTTTTCATGGCCCAGTGCCGCCCAGCCGGGCGTTTGGTCAAGAGGATCAGAATGATTATCGGGATCGTTCGGATTATAGGGGGGAAGGTAATTAGCTACCGGATTGAAGGGACTATTTCCAGGGATCGGTCCTGTCGTCCACGTTTTGTCATCAAACTCGAGTACTCGGCCTCTCTCCAGAGAGGATTCACCGGAAATGTAAAAGGAAACCTTGTTCTTCAGTAATGGTATTGGTCCGCCGACAGCTCCTGCCCAATCCTTGAGTCCCTGGAGATAATTGGGATACAAAAAGGAGTTGGGATTGCTGGCCAGCGAGCCGCCGATTTCCGAGGTGCGATAGCGGAAGACGCCTTCATATTTCTCATAACTGCCGGTGCGGGTGATCCAGTTCTGCATACTCGACAAAGCATCGCCGTATTCAGCCATAAAAACACCCGTCTCGGTGACCATCTCCTCGACGGCGTATTTATTGAGTCGAGTGCCCATTCCTTTGCCGCCGTAGGTTGGATTCTTGATATACATTCCATCAAAGACATAGCCGATTTCACCCGAACGGCCGCCGCGGACGTGAATCTGCTCGACGCCGCGCTCGGCAAATCCGGGAATGCCGTAGGATTGATAGTCAATAGACACCACTCCGGCCTGCAGAGTAAACAATTCGGTTAAATCCTGCACCGGCGCCGAACGAATTTCCGCGGCGCTGATGACTGTCTTTTTGACCGTCACATCTTTTTCCACCAGCGGACGTTCCGCCGTGACCTCGACGGTTTCTCCTTCGATCGCTTCAACTTTCAGACTGAAATTCACATCGGTCGTCTTGTCCATGCTGATGCGAACTTGATTTTGCTGAACATGTTGATAGCCGATCATGCTCGCTTTGACGCTGTATTCTCCCGGAGGGATGTTGATGATAATATAATAGCCGTTGATGTCTGTCGCTGCACCCATCGCGGTG
>RPQV01000391.1 GCA_003818595.1 Calditrichota bacterium | reverse complement strand
AGAATTCGCGTCAACCGAGAATAAAGTCAAAGTGCCAAGCTGCACCAATCTGCCGTTGCGCAACGCGCTCACCCTGCTTACCGAGCAGAATCTGCGTGTGGTGGTCAGCGGCAATGGACAAGTGGTCAAACAGGTTCCGCCGCCCGGTAAAATGGTGGCGCGCGGACAAACGGTAAAACTCATTTGTGAGGCGACGATTTAAACGAAATCGGCATATGGAGTTGACACTCAGGGAAATCATTCATCTTGAAGGATGCGGTTATGTCGCTTCATCCTTGCCCGACGGCGAATTAGCGGGTGTTTCCACCGATTCACGCACCGTCGGGCGGAATGAGTTGTTCGTTGCTCTGCGCGGCGACAATCATGACGGCCATCAATATCTCTCGACCGCATTCGAGAGAGGTGCGGCCGCCGCCCTGGTGGATTCCAAGTGGTTTCAGTCGCAAGCGCCTGCATCCTCATCGCCGGTGATCGTGGTTGACAATACACTGGATATGTTTCAGTCCATTGCGCGATATTATCGTCAAAAAATGGATCCGCAGGTGGTGGCGCTCACCGGCAGCACGGGCAAGACGACTTGTAAAGAGCTCATTCATGCAGTTCTGGCGCCGGTTTTCAGGACCCTGCGCAATATCAAGTCGTTCAACAATCATGTCGGTGTGCCGACGACGCTGTTGCAGCTCACTCGGGAACATCAAATTCTGGTTGCTGAATTGGGTACGTCCGGTTTCCATGAAATTGAGCGACTGAGTTATCTTGTCGAACCGGATATCTGTCTTTTACTCAATATTGGTCATGCCCATCTCGAATTCCTGCATGATCTTGAAGGCGTTGCTCGAGCCAAAATGGAAATTTTCGATTTTGCCGCGAACGATGTCGTTGCCGTTTACAACGCTGATGATGACGTCCTGCAGCGGCAGAAATACCCTGCGGGCAAAATTCTCACCTTTGCGGTGGAGCGGAAAGCGGACATTCGCGGACGCATCATCTCCTGTGACGAGCAGGGGAGATATACATTTCAATTCGAAGACCAGACCATCCGGCTGCAGCTTGCCGGGCGGCACATGGTCTATAATGCATTGGCGGCTCTGGCGATCGGCAAACTGTTTGATATCAAGTCGAGCTTGATGAGTCACGCACTCGAGAATGCGGCAGCAGCGGAGCATCGTCTGCAAATTCACGATGTCAATTCTCGGCGAATTATTGACGACGTTTATAATTCTAATCCGAGCAGTTGTCGTGCGGCGCTGCAGACTCTGCACGATATGCAGGTTAAAGATGGCGGAAGAAGAATCGGCGTGTTGGCGGATATGTTGGAATTGGGCGCTGCTGCTGAATCAGAACATGTCCGTTTGGCTGAAATTGCGAAGCAATTGAATATCGATGTGCTCTTTTTATTCGGAGATGCGTGCAGGTCGACTGCCGCTCGTGCGCAAGAATTGGGAATGGTGAGTTGTCATTTCTCAAATCAGGAAGAATTGGCGCAGGCGATACAGGATTTTTGGAAACGTGATGATTTGGTATTAATAAAAGGGTCTCGTTCCATGCACATGGAGAGGGTAGTGGATGCTTTGATTGAAAAAAAGGTGTGATAATGCTCTATTATCTGTTTGCTCCCTACAGCGATGTTTGGATTGGTTTCAATGTATTTCGATATATAACTTTTCGAAGTGCGTCCGCAGCAGTTTTGGCATTGGTCATCAGTCTCTTCATCGGGCCCAAAATCATCCAGGAATTAAAACGCCGGCAGATCGGTGAAGAAATCCGTGCTGATGGACCGGCGTCTCATTTCAATAAGAAAGGCACACCTTCGATGGGCGGGCTGATTATTTTGGTCGCCGTCATCATCCCGACAGTGCTCTTTGCCCGCATTGCGGAAACCAATGTAATTCTGGTCATGGTTGTTACTATTGTATTAGGAATGATCGGTTTTCTTGACGACTGGCTCAAAATTGTCAAGAAATATTCGAAAGGATTGATCGGACGATATAAACTTTTAGGACAAATAATTCTGGGACTGATCGTTGGCTGCATCATTTACTATTTCCCGGAGATTCCGGCTGAACGCAGCGCAACGACATTGCCCTTTCTTAAAAATGTGCAGCTTCATTTTGGTATTTTTTATATACCCTTTATTGCCTTTGTCATCACGGCCACCTCAAATTCGTCAAACCTGACGGATGGACTGGACGGCCTCTTGACGGGACTGACGGCGATAGCTGCCGCCGCCTTTGGAGTCATTGCTTATGTCAGTGGACATGCGGTGTTTTCAGATTATTTGAATATCCTTTTTTTGCCCAATGCGGGTGAATTGGCCGTGTTTTGCGCTGCTCTATTTGGTTCTGCACTTGGGTATTTGTGGTTCAATGCCTACCCGGCGCAGGTATTCATGGGGGATACCGGGAGTTTAGCATTAGGAGGAGCGATTGGCGCGGTGGCCATTTTGATCAAAAAAGAGCTGCTGATTCTCATCATCTGCGGCATCTGGGTGATCGAGAGCCTGTCGGTGATTCTGCAGGTGGCTGTTTTCAAGCGCACCGGCAAGCGACTGTTTCGCATGGCGCCGATTCATCATCACTTTGAACTCAAAGGATGGGCTGAGCCCAAGGTCGTCGTTCGTTTTTGGATATTGGCTATACTTTTATCTTTACTAACATTGACAACTTTTAAAATCCGTTAAACTATGAAAAGTGAAGTTAAGATACATTGGCTGCAAATTGATTTTCTGCTTCTTTTCAGCGTGCTGTTGTTAATCGTCATCGGCGCAGCCGTTGTTTTTTCCGCCAGTTCATTCAAAGCGGATAATCTGATGCAGCAGCGGCTGCAGAAAAAAGCCGTTGCGGCGGAAAAAGCGGGGGACATGGAAAAGGCCGCCAAGTTGGCGGCAAAAGCAAAAACCGTTGACGGCAGCGCCTATTACATCAAGAAGCAGGCGGGCAAAATCTTCGTGGGTCTGTTGCTGATGATGCTTGTGGCCTCGGTACCTTACGAACGCTGGCTGGGATTATCGCCTCTTTTTCTCCTGGCGTCGATCTTTCTTTTGGCATTGTTATTTACGCCGCTTCCCATCGTCGTTTCGCGCGATGAAGCGTCGCGTTGGCTCAATTTATTCGGTTTCACGTTTCAACCGTCGGATTTTGCCCGTTATGCACTCTTATTGTTTCTGGCCAGATTTTTATATGAAATGCGCGAGATGCTCTCCGACTGGAGAGCCTTTCTCATGCTTTTGGGCGTCGCCTTTGTCGTGATTGGACTGATTGCCGTTGAAAAAGATCTCGGCACCGCCGCCATGGTGACCTTGACCGTTTTTGTCATGTTCTGGTTTGCGGGTGTCAAATCGGGATTTTTGTTTCTTACCGGCATGTCATTTTTTGCTTTAGCGCTCATTTATCTGCAATTGAATCATTATATGATTCAGCGGATGATCACATTCATCGGTCCTCTTTTTGGACATGGGGAGCCGAGTTTTCAGATTCAACAGTCGCTGATCAGCTTTGCCTTGGGAGGCGCAGTGGGTGTCGGCATCGGGAACAGCGTGCAGAAATATGAATTTCTTCCTGAAGCCTATAAGGACATGGTTTTCTCCATTCTTGGCGAAGAGCTCGGCTTTATCGGCACAGTTGGTGTGTTGCTGCTGTTCGCTCTGATCATGTACCGCGGCATACGCATCGCGCGCAGTGCGCCCAACGAATATGGAAGATTGCTTGCCGGCGGGATAACGGCATGCATTATGCTGTATACCGTCATTAATGTCGCGGTGGCTCTCGCATTGCTGCCGACAACCGGAATTCCGATGCCCTTTATCAGCTATGGCGGATCAGCGCTGATTTCCCATTTGATCGGCATTGGCCTTTTGCTCAATATCTCGGCGCGAGGTTCGGACTCGAATCATCGCTATGAGACCGGAGAAACCTATCGCAGTCGAGTGAAAACCATGCCGTTTTTCGGAACGTCCAGAATGAATAATTTTCGCCGTCGTTGATCACTGATGCACAGGACGGCCACGATCGAATATATTAATGAGTACTTTTTCAGGCTTTGGATTGCGCGTGACCAGAACGGGACATAAAAACTTTATTTTTGCAGGAGGCGGGACCGGCGGACATCTTTATCCGGCCATTGCCATGGCGCAGGAATTGCGCCGAAATGATCCTGACGCTGTCATCCATTTTGTCGGAACGCGCCGAGGAATTGAAGAAAAGGTTGTGCCCGGGCATGGATTCATTTTGCATCGGATAGCGGTGCGTGGAGTGCGTCGTAGTTTCGCGGTGAGCAACCTGTTTGTGCCATTTATTCTGATATGGAGCATTATTCAATCGGCGGCATTGATGTTGAAACTCAAACCGGCCACTGTTATCGGAACCGGCGGCTATGTCAGTGGCCCCGTACTTTTTGCGGCGACGATACTGGGCTTTCCAACGCTGATTCAAGAGCAGAACAGT